>JBHEPC010000049.1:0-12074 GCA_046260475.1 Candidatus Krumholzibacteriia bacterium
ACCTGCAGGCCGCCGGCCAGGCCGTCCGCCGGGAGAAGGGCGCCTTCGACCCGGAGATCTTTGCCGGGGCCCAATGGTCCGGCGCCGATACGCCCTCGGCCTCCCTGTTCGCCGGCGCCGACGTGCTGCAGACCGAGTCCACCGACCTGACCGCGGGAGCCCGCATCCGCCTGCCCCTGGGCACGGAGCTGTCGGCGTCCCTGAACGCCCTGCGCGCCACCTCCAACTCGTCGTTCGCCGCCCTCTCCCCCGAGCACCAGGCCTACGGCGAGCTGAGCCTGCGCCAGCCGCTGCTGGAGGGCTTCGGCCCGGCCGCGCGGGCGGACCTGGCGGCGGCCGAGCAGACCCTGGCGGGCGCCGGTGCCCGCTACGACGCGGCCCGGCTGGCGGTCCGCGCCGAGGTCGAGACCGTCTACTGGGCCCTGTACGCGGCCGAGCGCAACCACGCCGTGGCGCGCCTGATCCGCGAGCGCGCCCGGGCCTTCCTGGAGGACACGCAGCTGCGGGCGCGGGCCGGCCTGAGCGGCCCCTCCGCCGTGGCCAACGCGGAGTTCTTCCTGACCGGGACCGAGCAGGCGACGCTGGACACGGAGGATCAGTTGGACCTGCTGTCGGACCGGCTGGCGTCGCTCACCGGCCGCCGCCCCGCCGCCGGCGCGGTGCGCTACCGCACCTGGGACGAGCCGCCCCGCGAGTTCACGCCGCCGGCCCGGGAGGATCTGGTCGGCCAGGCGCTGGCCCGCAACCCGGACCTGGCCGCCCTGGCTGCCGACGCCGACGCCCTGCGGGCCCGGGTCCGGGGCGCGGTCTGGGACGCCCGCCCCACCCTGGACCTGGTGGGCGCCCTGGGCGGCAGCGGCCTGTCCGGCGCGGCGCGCGACGTGTATTTCCCCGGCTCGGCCACGCCCATGCGCACGGACATCGACGGCGGCCGGAGCGACAGCATCGATCAGGTGTTCGGGCGCGACTACCCCACCTGGAACGTGGGCCTGGTCTTCGCCCTGCCCCTGGGCGGGCGCGAGGGCGCCGGCGAGCGCGACCGCCTGCGGGCCGAGGTCGTGCGCGCCGAACAACGCCTGCTCGCGGCCCAGCGCGCCTTCGAGGAGGACGTGCGGGCGCAGCACCGCGAGCTGGTGCGCGGCAACAGCCGCCTGGAGATCGCCGAGCGCGGGGTCGCCGCCTCGGTCCGCCAGTTGGAGATCGGCATGATCCAGTACCGCAACGGCCGCACCACGGCCTTCGAGATCGTGCGCCTGGCCGCGGACCTGGCCACGGCGCAGCAACGCTATTCCGACGCCCTCGTGCGCACCGCCGGTGCCGCCGCCCGGCTGCGGCAGCTGACCGGCGGCTGGTACCCCGCAACCCGGACCGAGGAGAACTGAGTGGAGACGATCAAGCGCAACCTGGCGACCGCGGCGACGGGCTCGGCCCTGGTCGCGGCCCTGGTCCTGGTCGGCTGCGGCGGCCAGGAGCAGCAGACCGGCGGCTTCCAGCGCCCACCCACGCCGGTCGAGACGTCGCCGGTCGTCCGCGGCCCCATGACCGACCGGTTCACCACAGTCGGCACCCTGGAGGCCGCCGACGCCATCACCGTCACCGCCGAGATCGACGGCATCGTCGAGGCCCTGCCCTTCACCGAGGGCGGACACCTGGACCGGGGCGATCTGATCGTCCGCCTGGACGACCGGCAGCTGACGGCCGAGGCCCGGCGCGCGGCCGCCCTGCGGGACCAGGCCCGCGCCACCTGGGAGCGCGTGCAGATGGTCGTCGACCAGGGCGCGGGCGCGCCCCAGGACCTGGACGACGCCACCGCCACCTTGAAGGTGGCCGAGGCCGACCTCGCCCTGGCCGAGACGCGGCTGGCCAAGACCCGCATCACCGCGCCGTTCGCCGGCCTGGCCGGCGCGCGCCGGGTCAGCCCGGGCGCCTTCCTGCGCGCGGGCAGCCCGATCACCGAACTGGCGCGCATCGACCGCCTGCGCGTGACCTTCGCCGTGCCCGAGCGCATCCTGGGCACCCTGCGCACCGGCGCCTTTATCCACGTCGAGAGCCCGGCTTTCCCGGACGCGGTGCTCGCCGGCAGCATCGACGTGATCGAGCCGCAGCTGGATGCGGCGACCCGCAACGCGCGCATCGTCGCCCGGATCGACAACCCCGACGAGCTCCTGCGGCCGGGCATGTCCGCCACCGTCTCGGTGGTCCTGAGCGAGCGCGACAGCGCGCTCAGCGTGCCCAGCGAGGCCGTCTTCGTCGAGGGCGGACAGAACTGGGTCTACGTCGTGCGGCCCGACAGCGTGGTCGCGCGCACCGCCGTCGAACTGGGCAGCCGCCTGCCCGACGCCGTCGAGATCACCGCGGGCGTCGCCGCCGGCGAAGTCGTCGTGCGCGCCGGGCACCAGAAGCTCTTCGACGGCGCCAAGGTGACGCCCGTGGACGCCGGCGCCGCCGCCGGCGGGCAGAAGGACGCGGCCCGATGAAGCTCAGCGAAGTCGCCATCCGGCGCCCGGTCTTCGCCACGGTGATGAGCCTGTCCATCGTGCTGCTGGGCTACATCTCGTTCACGCGCCTGCCGGTGCGCGAATACCCCGAGACCGATCCGCCCATCGTCTCGGTGACCACCTTCTACCGCGGCGCCAGCCCCAACGTGGTGGAGACCGAGATCACCGACGTGCTGGAGGAGCAGTTTTCCACCATCGAGTCGGTCAAGACCATCACCAGCAGCAGCCGCGAACAGGGCTCGGTCATCACCATCGAGTTCGAGCTGCAGCGGGACGTGGACGAGGCGGCCAACGACGTGCGCGACCGGGTCTCCCGCATCCGCGGCCAGCTGCCCCGGGAGGCCGAGGACCCGGTGGTGGCCAAGGTCGACGTGAACGCCCAGCCCATCATGTGGCTGTCCCTGTCCAGCGAGAGCCACACCGGCCTGGAGCTGTCCGACTACGCCGACCGCGTGCTCAAGGAGCGGCTGCAGCGCCTGCCGGGGGTCGGCTCCATCTTCGTCGGCGGCGAGCGCCGCTACGCCATGCGCGTCTGGCTGGACCCGCTGCGCATGGCCTCGCGCGGCGTGACGGTGCGGGACGTCGAACAGGCCATACGCCAGGAGAACGCCGAGATCCCCGGCGGCCGGGTCGAGGGCGCCGAGCGCGAGTTCGCCGTGCGCACGCGCGGCGAGCTGAACACCCCCGAGGGCTTCGGCGCCATCATCGTCGTCCACCGCGGCGACGAGATCGTGCGCCTGGACGAGATCGCCGAGGTCGAGGTGGGTCCCGAGGACGAGCGCACCAAGGCCCGCTACAACGGCAACACCACCGTGGGCCTGGGCGTGGTCAAGCAGAAGCAGGCCTCGACCCTGGACGTGGCCGCAGCCGTGCGCGACGCCCTGCCCGAGCTGCAGCAACTGCTGCCGGCGGGCATGATGATCGCCCTGGCCTACGACTCCTCCGCCTTCATCCAGGCCTCGGTGGACGAGGTGGGCAAGACCATCCTGATCGCCCTGTGCCTGGTGGTGCTGGTGGTCTTCGTCTTCCTCAAGAGCATGCGGGCGACGGTGATCCCGGTGGTCGCGATCCCGATCTCGATCATCGGCAGCTTCACCGTCGCGTTCGCCCTGGGCTTCACGGTGAACATCCTGACCCTGCTGGCCCTGGTGCTGTCCATCGGCCTGGTCGTGGACGATGCCATCGTGGTGCTGGAGAACGTGGTCCGGCACATGGAGATGGGCAAGACGCGGCGGCGGGCGGCCTTCGACGGTACCCGGGAGATCGGGTTCGCGGTGATCGCGACCTCGATCGCCCTGGTCGCGGTGTTCATCCCGGTGGCGTTCCTGACCGGCTCGGTGGGCCGCCTGTTCCGCGAGTTCGGCATCACCCTGGCGGTGGCCGTCGCGATCTCGTCGTTCGTGGCCCTGACCCTGACGCCGGTGCTGTGCTCGCTGATCCTGCGCCCCAAGCCCACGGACCGGCCGCAGCGCTGGTCCGAGCGCTCCTTCGACGCCTTCTTCACCTGGCTGGGCCGCACCTACGAGGCCACGCTGCGGGCGTCCCTGCGCCTGAAGCCCCTGGTCTTCCTGGGCGGCGCGGCGATGATCGCGCTCAGCGCCTGGCTCTTCACGCGGCTGCCCGAGGAACTGGTCCCGGTCGAGGACCGCGGCACCGCCTTCGGCATCGTCATCGCCCCCGAGGGCGCCACCCTCGACTACACCGACCGCTACATGCGGCAGATCGAGTCCCTGCTGCTGCCGCTGCCGGAGCGGCAGGGGCTGTTCTCGGCCACCGGCCTGGGCTTCGGCGGGCCGGGCCGGGTGACCAACGGCTTCATGTTCCTGAACCTCAAGCCCCGGGGCGAGCGCGAGCGCTCCCAGCAGGAGCTGGTGGGGCAGATGTTCCCCCGGCTGCTGGGGGTGCCGGGGGTGCTGGCCTTCCTGGTCAACCCGCCCAGCCTGGGCTCGCGCTTCAGCACCTCGGACGTGCAGTACGTGCTGCAGGCCGACAGCTACGAGGAGCTGGGCGAGGCCGTGGGCACGATGATGGCCAAGGCCTCCGAGCTGGGCTACCTGCTGAACCTGGACAGCGACCTGCGCCTGAACAAGCCCGAGCTGCAGATCCGCATCGACCGCGAGCGGGCCTCGGGCCTGGGCGTGTCGGTCACCGACATCGGCACCACCCTGGAGACCTACCTGGGCGGTCGCGTGGTGGGCAGCTTCAAGCGCGGCGCCAAGCAGTACGACGTCATCGCCCAGATGCGCGCGGGCAGCCGCGCCACCCCCGACGTCATCGGCCAGACCTGGCTGCGGGCCGCGGGCGGTCTGGTCCAGCTGGCCAACGTGGTGGACGTGGTGGAGGCGGTGGCGCCCAAGGAGCTGAACCACTTCAACCGGGTGCGCGCGGCCACCATCACCGCCAACCTCGCCCCGGGCGTCGGCCTGGGCCAGGCCCTGGACGACCTGGACCGCATCTGGCGGGACGAGCTGCCGCGGTCGATCAAGCGCGACCTGGGCGGCTCGTCCCGGGAGTTCCGCGAGAGCAAGGGCACCCTCTACTTCATGTTCGTGCTGGCGATCGCCTTCATCTTCCTGGTGCTGGCGGCCCAGTTCGAGAGCTTCGTCGATCCGCTGACGATCCTGCTGTCGGTGCCGCTGGCGGTGTTCGGGGCGCTGCTCTCCCTGTGGCTCTTCGACCAGACCCTGAACATCTTCTCGCGCATCGGCCTGATCATGCTCATCGGCCTGGTGACCAAGAACGCCATCCTGATCGTGGAGTTCGCCAACCAGCTGCGCGCGCGGGGCCTGCCCATCGAACAGGCGGTGGTCGAGGCCGCGGGCATCCGCCTGCGGCCCATCCTGATGACCTCGTTCTCCACCGTGTTCGGCATCCTGCCCATCGCCATCGGCCTGGGCGCCGGCGCCGAGTCGCGCCAGCCGCTGGGGATCGCCGTGGTGGGCGGGGTGCTGTTCTCCACCTTCCTGACGCTGCTGCTGGTGCCGGTGGTGTACTCGGTGCTGGCGCGGTACACGAAGGCCAGGCGCGTGGGGGCGATGGAAGACGAAGGTCACGCCGAAGGGCAGGCGGAGCCGGTGGCGGTCAGTCGCTGAGCCGGCGGCCCAGGGCGGCGGACGGCGCCTCGGCGGTGCCGGCGTGCTCCTGTTCCACGCGGACCCGGGTGCGCGCGGCCACGGCCTGGCGCCAGCCGGGACCGCCGACCAGGCCCATCAGGTAGCCGAAGCCCGCACCCAGGTGGATGGCCGCGAAGCAAGAGGCGACCGCTGCCCACAGGGGCCCGGGGCGCCAGCGCACGACGTGCCCGGCGCCCAGGACGACCGTGGCGGCGTAGGCCCCGGCGATCGCCCCCCAGGCCAGCCAGGCCGGCGGCCAGGCGAGCCCCGCCACCGGCAGCACGACCAGCCACAGGGCGAACATGGCCAGCAGGCTGGCCGGGGGCGACAGGGTGCCCGGGTGCCGGCGTGCCATCAGGGCCCGGCCGTGCCCGTAGCGGTAGAGCTGGCGGAACAGGGCCGGCCAACCGGCCCGCGGGTAGTAGGACACGGTGAGGTCGGGGTCGTGCCAGGCCTCGATCCCCTGGCGGTGCACCCGCAGGTTGAACTCCAGGTCCTCCCCCGCGTCGAAAGCCTCGTCCACGCCGCCGAGCTTTACGTACAGCTCGCGCGTGTAGCCGCAGCCGGCGCTCAGCGGGTTGCAGCTGCCGGCGCCCCCGTCGTAGATCTTCGAGCCGGTGTGGTGCCCCAGGACCGAGTCCCGCGCCAAAGCCACCGCCCGCGCGAAGAGGCCGACGCTCTCGCCGATCAGCGGCTGGGGCCGCGACAGGCAGCGCTCGCCCCGGCGGAACGCCGCCAGGGCCGACGCCAGCATGGTGCGGCTCTCGACGCGGCAGTGGCCGTCCACGAACAGCAGGTACCGCCCGCAGGCGTGGCGGGCGCCCACGTTGCGGCCGCTGCCGGAGGTAACCTGCGGGTTGAACAGCAGGTGGATGTGGGGGTGCTCCGCCGCGGCCAGGCGCACGAGGGTGCGCGTCTCGTCGTCGCTGTAGCCGTCGACCACCAGGATCTCGTAGAGGTCCGGCGCCAGGGACTGGTCGCACAGTTGGGCCAGGATCGCGCGGATGTGGGCCGCCTCGTTGCGGACCGGCACGATGACCGAGAGTTCCGGATGCTTGCGCGCGGGCTGGATCACGGCCACCGGCCCCTGTTGAGAATGGATGTTCGCATATATGGGCACGATGGTCGCGGCCCGCTCCCCTGTCAACCGGGATATCGGCGCGCTCAATCCAAACTGAAATCCTTTTGAAACAGCCGCTTGCGGGCCAGCCGGAAAAACCCGGGCCGATGCCGATCCGCCGCGCGGACCCAGGCGGCGGTGCGCGGGGTCCAGGGGTGCCGCTCTTGGCGCAGGGCCCGGACGCGGGCCAGGCCGTCGCGCACCGCCCGCAGCCAGGCCGGCAGCTGGCCGTCGCGGACGCTGTAGACCAGCATCGCGCCCAACCCCCGGGCCAGATAGCCGGCGGCGTAGCCCGCCGGCTGGTGCAGCGCCGCCACCCAGAACAGGTTGCGGGTGTCGTAGTAGTAGCGGCGCCAGCCGGGCCGGCCCTCCCGGCGATGGTCGTGGCCGACGGTGATGCGCCCGTCGTGGACGACGTCCCAGCCGGCGTCCAGCAGCCGGTAGGCCAGCTCGATCCCCTCGTGGCTGATGAAGAAGTCCTCGCGGTAGGGCCCGGCCTCGGCCAGGGCCGCCCGGCGGAAGGCCACCGCCCCCTCGGTCAGCTCGTAGGTGGCGAAGCGCTCGCCCGCGGCCGCGATGGGACGGCGATGCACCCAGTCACGCACCTGGGTGGTCCCGGGCCAGGTGACGGTGAAGGTGACCGCGCCCAGCCGAGGCTCCTCGGCGAACGCCCGGCGCACCGCCGCAAGCTGCGCGGAGCCGAAGTCCACCATGTCGTCGTCCAGGGTGACGACGATTTCCCCCGTGGCCCGCTCCAGCCCCCGGTTGCGCCCGCCGGTGCCCGTGTTCCGCGGCAGGGTCACCAGGGTGACCTCTGGACAGGCCGCCGCCAGGGCCGCCGCCGTGCCGTCGGTGCTGCCGTTGTCCACGACGATCACCTCGGTGGCCCCGTCGTCCAGGGCGGCCAGCTGCCCGGCCAGGCGCAGCACCGCCGCGCGCCGGTTGCAGGTCAGGACGACGAAGGAGACCCGCACGGCGCCGCTCACGGCCGGCCTCGCGGGTCCAGGGCGTCCAGTCCGCCCGCCAGCTCGAAACCCCGCGCGAGCAGCGCCGGCAGCAGCTCGTCCAGCAGCGCGTGGACCGCCTCCTGGTAGTCGTGCAGCAGGATGATGTCGCGGCCGCGCACCCGGTCGGCCAGGCGGCGGCCCAGGGCGGCGGCGGCCTCCCGGTCGGTGCAGCGCCAATCCCCCGAATCCAGGGACCACAGCACGTGGCGCATCCCCACGCGGCCGGGCCCCAGCAGGCTGGCCGGGTGCAGCCGGCCGCCGGGAGCGCGGAAGAAGCGGGGGGGCGCGCCCGTCGCCGCGTCGATGGCCTCGCTGCAGCGGCGCATGTCCGCCAGGTAGGGGCCGGGCGCGGGCAGGACCGCCATGCCGTGGCCGTGGGAGTGGTTGCCCAGGGCGTGGCCGCCGGCCGCGATGGCCCGGGCCAGCTCCGGCGCCGCCGCCACCCGGGGTCCCAGCACGCAGAAGAGCCCGCGGGCGCCGTGGGCCGCCAGGCGTTCGAGCACGCCCTCGGTCACGCCGGGCACGGGCCCGTCGTCGAAGCTCAGCAGCACCGACCGCGGCCGCGAGGCGGGCAGCCGGCGCACGGCCAACGGCGCCAGCAGCACGGTGGACAGGGGGTTGGGTCGCAAGCGCGCTCCTTCGCGCGCCGGCGGGACGGAAGCCGGCGCACCGCAACGCTAGCACGGCGTGCGCGCGGCCGCCAACGACGATCGCTCCGGTCAGACCACCCTGGCCTTGTACCCGTACTGCAGGACCTCCCACTCGCGGCCGCAGCGCAGGCGGCGGAAGATCAGCTCCACCTCGGTGCCGATGTCCACCTTGTCGGGCGGCGCCTCGGCCACCATGCAGGTCAGGCGCACGCCGTTCTCCAGCTCGACGATGGCGTTGACGTAGGGCTTCTGGTCGTCGAACTCCGCGGGCGGGATGTCCACGACGGTGCAGGTGACCACCTTGCCGCGGTTGGGCAGCACGACCGTGGTGGACTCCCGCGCGCCGCATTTGCGGCACACGGCCCGCGGCGGGAAGTGGATCTCGCCGCAGTCGGCGCAGCGGCCGGCCTCCAGCCGGTAGCGCTGGGGGATCTCGCGATGGTAGCGCGGGGAGATCATCGGCTCACCTCCAGGATGTGCACCGTGCAGCTGCCGCCGCTGCCGCCCATGTTCTGGGCCAGGCCCCGGCGGGCGCCCTTGACCTGCCGCCGGCCGGCCTTGCCGGTCAGTTGCTCGTAGAGTTCGGCGATCTGGGCGATGCCCGTGGCGCCCACGGGATGGCCCTTGCTCTTGAGCCCGCCCGAGGTGTTGACGGGGATGCGCCCGCCCAGGGTGGTCTCGCCGGCCGACGTGGCGGCCGCCGCCTTGCCGGGCTCGAAGAAGCCCAACTCCTCCAGGCAGACGATCTCCGCGATGGTGAAGCAGTCGTGCACCTCGACCAGGTCGATGTCCCGGGGCCCGACCCCCGCCATGGCGAAGGCCCGCCGGGCCGCCGCCTGCACCACGGGGATCCGCGCCACGTCCGCGCGGTCGTGCAGGGCGATGGTGTCGGTGGCCTGGCCGCTGCCCAGGACGCGCACCACCGGCTTGCCCAGGTCGCGGGCCACCTCGACCGGCGCCAACAGCACCGCCGCGGCGCCGTCGGTCACGGGCGAGCAGTCGAACAGGCCCAGCGGCGAAGCCACCATCACCGCGCCCAACACCGTTTCCCGGGTGATCTCCTGGGGGAACTGGGCCTTGGGATTCAGGGCGCCGTGGCGGTGGTTCTTGACCGCCACGTCCGCCAGCTGCTCGCGCGTCGTGCCCCACTTGTGCATGTGGGCCGTGGCGATCATCGCGTACAGGCCCGGGAAGGTGACGCCGTGGTAGACCTCGTACTCCTGGTCCGCGGCCGTGGACAGGCAGTAGGTGGCGTCGGCGCCGTCGTTCATCTTCTCGACGCCCGTGGCCAGTACGAAGTCGCTGGCCCCCGAGGCCACCTCCAGCCAGGCGGCGCGGAACGCCGCCCCGCCCGAGGCGCAGGCCGACTCGACCCGGGTGGCGGCGATCCCGGTCAGGCCCGCGTAATCGGTCAGGATGGAGGACAGGTGTTCCTGGCCGTTGAACAGGCCCGAACTCATGCAGCCGATCCAGGCCGACTGGATCCGCCCGCGCTCGATCCCGGCGTCGGCCAGGCAGTCGGCCACCGCCTCGGCGTGCAGGTCCCGCAGCGGGGAGCGCCACAGCTCGCCGAACTTCGTGATGCCCATCCCGATGACAGCTACGTCTCTCATGCGCTCCACCTCCTAAAGCTGGTTCATGCGGATCTTGCCGCGGTAGGCCACGTACTTGCCGTAGTCCAGGTAGATGCGCCGGTCCGCGAGCTGGTCCCGCGTGGCCGGCGCCTTCTTCTGGATCTCCTTGATGCGGTCGGTGCAGCGGATGACGAAGCTGTCCGAGCCCGCGCCGCTGCCGAAGGAGGTGACCAGGATGCGGTCCCCCGGCTCGGCCACGTCCAGGCAGGAGGCCAGGCCCGTGGGCGAGGAGCCGCTGTAGGTGTTGCCCATCAGGTTGACCACCCAGCCCTGCTCGAGCTGCTCCTGGCGGAAGCCCGCCTCCTTGCCCGCCTTCAGGGGGAACTTGCCGTTGGGCATGTGGAAGACCGCGAAGCGGAAATCGGCGGGCTTCAGCCCGCTCTTGGCGAGCATGCCCCGGGTCGCCCCCAGCACGTGGTGGAAGTAGGCCGGCTCGCCGGTGAAGCGGCCGGCGTGGCGCGGGTAGAATTCCCCCTCGCGGCGCCAGAAGTCCGGCGTGTCCGAGGTGAAGGAATAGGTGTCGACGATCTCGGCGGCGACGTTCTCGCCGCCCATGATGTAGGCCGTGCCGCCGGCGGAGGCCGTGTACTCGAGGGCGTCGCCGGGCGCCCCCTGGCTCGTGTCCGCGCCGATGCCCAGCGCGTACTTCATGACCCCGGACTTCACGTGGCTGTAGGCCACGAACATGGCCTCGGTGCCGGCCTTGCAGGCGAACTCGAAATCGGCGACGTGGCACTCGGGTCCCGCGCCGATGGCGTCGATGACCACCGTGCCCGACGGCTTGACCGCGTACGGGTGGCTCTCCGAGCCGATGTAGCAGCAGCCGATCTGCTGCGGGTCGATCCCCGCGCGCGCGATGGCGTACCTGGCGGCGGCCACGCTGATGGTGATGGTGTCCTCGTCCAGCCCGGGGACGGTCTTCTCCTGCAGCAGCAGGCCGCGCTTGAACGCGGCCGCGTCTGCCCCCCATTGGCCGGCGATGTCCTCGACCTTGATGCGGAAGCGGGGGACGTAGGAGCCCCAGCCGACGATTCCGTGCATGGTGTTCTCCTTTGCGGCGGTTTCCGTTACTTCGATAACGGTGTTTCAGGAGATTAGCAGGCCGAGCAGGCGGTGGCAAGAAGCTCCCCGTTGCCTAATACCGACAAATCGCGTAGGATATGCGCCATCCTGAATGACCATTCCCATGACGAAGCGAGCATCCGTGATCGGTACCCGCCTGGCCCGCTTCGAGCGCGAGGCCCGCACCCTGGCCGCGCTGCAGCACCCGGACATCGCGGTGGAGAACTGGTTCAAGGAGTTCCGCCAGCACTGAACCCGATACCGGAGAATGCGATGATCGGCCAGACCCTGCTCCACTACGAGATCACCGCGCCCCTGGGCAAGGGCGGCATGGGCGAGGTTTTCCGCGCCACCGACACCAAGCTGCGGCGCGAGGTGGCCCTGAAGTTCCTGCCCCCGGAACTGCTGGACGACCCGGACCGCCTGCAGCGCTTCGAGCGCGAAGCACGGGTGCTGGCCTCCCTCAGCCACCCCCACATCGGCGCCATCCACGGCCTGGAAAGCACCGGCGGCCGCACCTTCCTGGTGCTGGAGCTGATCGACGGCCAGGACCTGGCCGAGGTGCTGCGGAGCGGCCCGTTGCCGGTGGAGCGCGTGCTGGCGGTGGGCCGCCAGGTCGCCGAGGCGCTGGAGACGGCCCACGAGCTGGGCATCGTGCACCGGGACCTCAAGCCCGCCAACATCAAGCTCACCGCCGGGGGCGACGCCAAGGTGCTGGACTTCGGCCTGGCCAAGGCCCTGGCCACCGACGACCCGGACAGCTCGCTGACGGTCATGGCCACCCGCACCAGCGGCCGCACCCTGCCGGGCGTGGTCATGGGCACGGCGGCCTACATGAGCCCCGAGCAGGCCCGCGGTGGGGCGGTGGACCGGCGCGCGGACATCTGGGCCTACGGCGTGGTGCTGTTCGAGATGCTGGCCGGAGGGCGGGTCTTCGCCGGCGAGACGGTGTCCGACATCCTGGCGTCGGTGCTGAAGACCGATCCGGAC
>JBHEPC010000057.1:0-6998 GCA_046260475.1 Candidatus Krumholzibacteriia bacterium
CCGCGCCGAGCTGGGCTACGGCCTGCGCGCCGACGCCTGGGGCCAGGGCTATGCCGCCGAGGCGGTGGGCGAGCTGCTGCGCTTCGGCTTCACCGAACTGGCGCTGCACCGGGTCGAGGCCGACGTCGACCCGCGCAACGAAGCGTCGGTGCGGCTGCTGGAGCGGCTGGGGTTCACCCGCGAGGGGCTGCTGCGCGAGCGCTGGATCGTCGAGGAGGAGATCAGCGACGCGGCCTTCTACGGCCTGCTGCGGCGGGAGTGGGAGGCGCTGCGTGCGGCGCCGCCGGTGCCGTTCGCGTAGCCGGGCGCGGCGCGGGTCCCGGCGCCGGCAACTTGTTGTGCCCCGCGCACCGGGTAGGCTATATTGTGGCGGTGTGGTTCTGCCGCGGCCTCGAATCCCCGAATCCGGCCGGTGCCAAAGGACGGTCCTGCAGCCCCGTGAGACGCGATCCCGACCCCCTCCAACGCCTCGCCGTGGTTGCGGCCTGTCTGGCCATCGCCTTGCCCGCCGTCGCGGCATCCGGCGCGACGCCCGGCGGAGCGGCCGTCGGCGACGGATCCGGCGGTCATCTCACGCTGCTGGCGGCCTACGTGCTGCTGGCGCTGCTGATGTCGTTCCTGTGCTCGATCGCCGAGGCGGTCCTGCTGAGCGTGACCCCTTCCTACATCGAGCACGTCCGGGAGCGACGCCCCAAGCGGGCGGCGCTGCTGCAGCGCCTGAAGCACGACAACGTGGACCGCTCCCTCGCGGCGATCCTCACCCTGAACACTATCGCCCACACCGTGGGCGCGATCGGCGCCGGCGCCGAGGCGGCCGCGCTCTTCGGCAGCGCCTGGTTCGGGCTGTTCTCCTTCGCCATGACGATGGCCATCCTCCTGCTCTCGGAGATCATCCCCAAGACCATAGGTGCCGTCTACTGGACCAGGCTGGTGGGGCCGACGGCCTACTTCGTCCTGGGCCTGATCGTCCTGCTCTTTCCCATCGTGTGGCTGTCGGAGCGGCTGACCAAGTTGATCACCCGGGGCCGGAACGTGCACGTCTTCAGCCGCGACGAGTTTGTCGCCATGGCCCGGATGGGCCACGCGTCCGGACAGATCCATGACAGCGAATCCCGGATCATCCGCAACCTGTTCCGCTTCGGCTCGCTCAAGGTCACGGACATCATGACGCCCCGCACGGTGGTGTCCGCGCTGCCGGAGCAGATGACCGTCGCCGACGCCCTCGAGTACGTCACGCAGCACCCCCTGTCCCGCCTGCCGGTCTACCGGACCGGGCTGGACGACATCACCGGCTTCGTCCTGAGGGACGACGTCCTGCTGCTGATGGCCCAGGACCGGGGCGGCGCGCCGCTCGCGTCCCTGAAGCGGGAGATCCCGGCGATCCCCGATTCGGTCTCGCTGGGCCTGCTGCTGGAGCGACTGCTGAAGGAGCGCCAGCACATCGCCATCGTCATCGACGAGTACGGGGGGACCCGCGGCCTGGTGACCCTCGAGGACGTGTTCGAGACCCTGATCGGCATCGAGATCGTCGACGAGACGGACGATGCCGAGGACATGCGTGCGGTGGCGCGCAAGCTCTGGCTGGACCGGGCGCGGGCCATGGGCATCGAAGGCGATTTCCTGAAGGGTGACGACGCGGCACGGCCGCTGCGCGCGCCCCGGACCTAGGCGAGCAACCGCGCCAACTCCGGCACCCGCCGGGCGATGGCCACCGCCACCTCGCCCAACTCGATGATCCGCGCTTTCAGGTCCGCCTGGGCCAGGTTCACCCGCGAGGCCTCCCGCACCACCGTGAGCAGGGCGTCGTAGACCCGCACGTCGGTCGGGTCGGGGGTGATGGCGTCGATCTCCTCGCGCGACAGGCCCATCAGCGCGGTGATCTCGTCCTTGTAACGGCCCTTGAAGGACTCGTCGGCCTCCCGCAGGGCGCGGCGCACGCGGTCGCGGAACAGGCGGCGGTTCGCCGCGGAACTCCTCCTGGGTTTGCTCATGGCTCCATCCCTCCGTCGCCGGGGTCGCCCGGGGGGCGGCGCGTCAGCGCGCGCAGCTTCGCCGGCAGGTCGTCCAGGTTCTCGCCCCGGGCGCGGGCGCTCTCCACGCGGTCGGCGAGGGCGTCGATCCCACGGTCGATGGCGCGGGCCTCGGCCAGGATGCGCGCCAGGTCGTCCGCCAGATCGGCCAGCCCGTGGGCGACCGTCCGCCGGTAGTCGGCCAGGTCCGCGTCCCGCAGCAGGTCCGCCTGGGCGTCGTGCACCTTCACGATCGACGCCAGGTGGCCGGTGACCACGGCATTGGCCGTCTGCAGCTGGCGGAACGCGTGGTCGATGGCCGCGAGCACCGAGTCCCGCCGGGCCTCCAGGGGCGCCCGCAGCTCGGTGCGGAAGGTGCCGATGCGCGCGGTGACCTCCTCGCTGTAGATCACCAGCACGTCCAGGGCGTCCAGTTCCAGGTCGTGGGTGCCGGCCAGGGCCGCCTCGAACTCGCCCACCAGGTCCAGGTCGATCGCCGACCGCTCGATGACGTAGGGCCGGTAGACCTCGTCCACGAACGCGTCCACGTCCGCCAGCAGGTAGCGGAAGTGCACGTCAGCCAGGGCGCGGTTGGCCGCGTGGACGGTCACGAGGTCGCGGCCGACGGTGGCGGACAGCTCGATGGATTCCCTGGGCGCCGAGGCGCAGCCGGCGGCCAAGAGCAGGCCGGCCAGCAGCGCGGCGCGCAACGTCGATTTCACGGGGCCACCCTTCCGGGGCGGGGCGGCGTCTGCCGCGGCCGCCTCCTCGCTCCTTGTTCTACCACCGCCGGGGCCCGGCCGCCAGCCTCGCCGGCGGACAAAGGAGACAAAAAAAGTCCACCAACCCTTGCCGCCGGGACCCCCGCCGCAGTACGATGGTCGCGACGCCAGGACGTTACGGGGCTGCGGGGACGGAGGGGACGATGGATCCCGGGCGCTGGCGGACGATCGCCGCCCACTTCACCGAGCTTGCCGACCTGCCGCCGGCCCACCGGGCCGCGCGGCTGGACGCGTTGCGGGCCGGAGATCCCGGCCTGGCCGGGGAGTTGTCCTCCCTGCTGGCCGCCCACGACGATCCCGGCTTCCTGGGATCGCCCCCGGCCTGGTCCGCCGCCGCGGCCGGCGCCCTGCCCGACGACCCCCTCGAGGGCCAGCAGGTGGGCCCCTACCGCATCGTCGAGCGGGTGGGCGCCGGCGGCATGGGCGTGGTCTACCGCGCCGTGCGCGCGGACGACCAGTACCGCAAGGAGGTGGCCCTGAAGCTGGTGCGCCGGGGCATGGACACCGAGCGGGTGCTGCGGCGCTTCCGCACCGAACGGCAGATCCTGGCCAACCTGGACCATACCCACATCGCCGGGCTGCTGGACGGCGGCGTCGCTCCCGACGGGCGCCCCTACCTGGTGATGGAGTTCGTGGACGGCCTCCCCATCGACGCCTGGTGCACCGAGCGCGACCTGGACCTGCGGGCGCGCCTGGAGCTGTTCTTGACCGTGTGCGACGCCGTGCGCCACGCCCACCGGAACCTGGTGGTGCATCGGGACCTGAAGCCGGCCAACATCCTCGTGCCGGCGGACGGGAGGGTGCAGCTGCTGGACTTCGGCGTGGCCAAGCTGCTGGATCCGGGTGCGGCCGACCTTACCCTGGACCTGACCGAGCCGGGGGCGCGCCTGCTGACCCCGCGCTACGCCGCGCCCGAGCTGCTGCGGGGCGAGGCGGCCGACACCCTGGCGGACGTGTGGTCCCTGGGGGTGATCCTCTGCGAGCTGCTGACCGGCGAGTCCGCGTTCGCCGGGGAGAGCGGCGACCCCGCCGCGCTGGCCCGCGCCCTGGCCGAACGGCCGGCGCCGCGGCCCAGCACGCGGTCGGCGCGCTTCGGCAAGCGCCTGCGCGGGGACCTGGACACCATCGTGGGCACCGCCCTGCAGGCGGACCCGCGGCTGCGCTACGGCTCGGTGGAGGCCCTGGCCGGGGACGTGCGGCGCCACCTGCAGGGCCTGCCCATCGCCGCGCGGCCGGGCGCGCCGGGCTACCGTGCCGCCAAGTTCATCCGGCGCAACGCGGCCGTGGTCACGGCGGCCGCGGCGCTGTTCGCGGTCACCCTCGTGTTCGCCCTGGTGATGGCCGACCAGGCGGCGCGCCTGGGCCGGCAGGCCCGCGCGACGGCCCTGCAGCGGGACCGCGCCGAGCGGGTGACCGCCCTGCTGGTGGACATGTTCGACGTCTCCGATCCCGTGCTGACGGTCGGCACGCGGGGCGACACCCTCAGCGTGCGGGAGTTCCTGGTGCGCAGCCAGGAGGCCATGGTCGCCCGGCTGGACGAGGAGCCCGTCCTGCAGGCGGACCTGATGCACATGTACGGCCGCCTGCTGGGCAACCTGGGCGAGAACGAGCGCGCCCTCGGCCTGACCGCCGCCGCCCTGGACCGCCGCCGCGCGCTGCTGGGCCCGGACCACCCGGACGTGGCCCGCAGCCTTGACTACCTGGCCACCCTCCACCAGAACCGCGGCGACTACGCCCGGGCCGAGTCCCTGTTCACCTCGGCCCTGGAGCTGCGCCGGCGCGTGCTGGGCGAAGAGCACCCCGAGACCGCCGAGAGCTGGAACAACCTGGGCGTGCTGTTCGGCGTGCAGGGCCTCTACGCCCGCAGCCGGCCCCTGACCGAGCAGGGCCTGGCCCTGCGCCGCAGCCGGCTGGGGCCGCGGCACTTGGATGTGGCCCAGAGCCTGAACAACCTGGCGGTGGCGTGCTGGGCGATGGACGACCACGCGGCTGCCGACAGCCTGTTCCGCGAGGCCCTGTCGATCCGGCGCGAGGTCCTGGGCGATCGCCACCCCTACGTGGCCAACACCCTGAACAATCTGGCGCGGCTGGTGCGCGACCGGGGCGACCTGCCCGCCGCCGACGCCATGTTTGGCGAGGCGGTCTCCATCTGGGAGGAGACCCTGGGCCCGGACCACCCCAGCGTCTCGGCGGGCTGCTACAACCTGGGCCTGGTGGCCGAGGGGCGCGGCGACCTGGCGCAAGCGGTGGCGCACCTGCAGCGCAGCCTGGCCATCGACCGGGGTTCCTTGCCGGCGGACCATCCCTACCTCGCCGACGGTGCCTACGAGCTGGGCCGGGTGCTGCTGGCCGCCGGCCGCGCCGCCGAGGCGGCGCCCCTGCTGCGGGAGGCCTATGCCATCCGGAGGGCGGCGGGCCACGACACCCTCGAGGTGCGCGTGCAGCTGGACCTGCTGGGCGCGGCTTCGGCTGCGACGACGGGGGCCGGACCATGAAGCAGGCCGAGGTCACCGCCCTGCTGGTGTCGGCCGAGGCCGGCGACGCGTCGGCCCTGGACCGGGTGCTGCCGCTGATCTACGACGAGCTGCAGGCGCTGGCCCGCCGCCATCTGGGCCGCGAGCGCGCCAGCCACACCCTGACCCCCACCGCGCTGGTGCACGAGGCCTACCTCAAGCTGGTGGACCAGACCCGGGTGCAGTGGCAGGGGCGCGGCCAGTTCCTGGGCGTGGCGTCGCTGGCGATGCGGCGCATCCTGGTCAACCACGCCCGCGACCGCAAGCGCCTCAAGCGCGGGGGCGACGCGGCACGCTTGTCCCTGACCGAGGGCCTGGAGGTGGCCGCGCCCGGCGTCGACCAGGACGACGACTTCGTCATCCGCCTGGACGCGCTGCTGGACCGCCTGGCGCAGTTCGACCCGCGCGCGGCCAAGGTGGTCGAGTGCCGGTATTTCGCCGGCCTGGAGGTGGAGGAGACGGCGGCTGCCCTGGGTCTGGGCACCGCGACGGTGAAGCGCGATTGGGCCCTGGCGCGGGCCTGGCTGCGGCGCGAGCTGGTAGAGAGCACCTGATGCGGAGCCCGAAAGTCGCCGTTGGCGAGGTCAACGTACCGCGTCGGGTACGCCTCCCTCGCCAACGGCGACTTTCGGGCCTGCAGAAAGGCAATATCCTCAGCCTCGCTGCGGACCTTCATGAATCATCCGGGCTAGAACCCCGGCGGCCGCCGCAGCTGCCACCCCGTGGCGTCCTGGTAGAACTTCGCCAGCGCCAGCACCGTCGCCTCGTCGTGCAGCCGCCCCACGAAGCTGAGGGAATGGGGCGCGTTCGGGGCCGTGAACCCGTTCGGCACCACCACCTGCGGGTGCCCCGTCAGGTTGGTCACCAGCAGCCCCGCCCCGCCGAACGACGGCGTCACGTACACGTCCACCCGGGTGAACAGGTCGGCCATCATCTGCATCAGCAGCGTGCGCTGGCGGTTGGCCTGGATGTACTCCACCGCGGGGATGAACTGGGCGGCGCGGAACACGTTGGGCCAGGCGTTGCGCTCCTGCCTGACCAGCAGGTCGTCCTGGCCGCCCAGCACCAGGTCCTGGAACGCCGCGCCGGCCTCGGCCGAGAGGATGAACGACAGGCTGTAGGGGTCGATGCCCAGGGGCGTGAAGTCGAAGTTCACGGGGATCAGGTCGACGCCAAGGCCGCGCAGTTCGTCCAATGCCGCGGCGCTCAGGGCCGAGTCGGGGCCGCCCTCGGCGAACGCCTCCTGCAGGTAGCCCACCCGCACCGCCGCCGGGTCGAACCCGGGCCGGTAGGAGAAGGGCAGGTCCACCGTCGTCGCGTCGGCCGGGTCGGCGCCGCGGATGGCGTCGAACACGACGGCGCAGTCCTCCACCGACCGGGCGATGGGCCCGAGCTTGTCCATGCTCCAGCTCAGGGCCATGGCGCCGGCGCGGCTGACGCGCCCGTAGGTCGGCCGCAGGCCGGTCACGCCGCAGCGGGTGCTGGGCGAGACGATGCTGCCCCAGGTCTCGGAGCCGATGGCGAACGGCACCAGCCCGGCGGCCACCGCCGCGGCCGGACCCGCGGACGAGCCGCTGGAGCCCTGCTCGAGGTTCCAGGGGTTGCGCGTGGTGCCGCCGAACCAGACGTCGCCCCAGGCCAGGGCGCCCAGGGACAACTTGGCCACCAGCACGGCGCCGGCCTCGTCCAGCTTG
>JBHEPC010000058.1:0-2791 GCA_046260475.1 Candidatus Krumholzibacteriia bacterium
CGACGGGACACACAGGGGCTGCTTCGAAATAACACGCCGGCCGCGCCGGGACAAGACGGGACGGGCAGGCTCCGGATATCTAAAGAAATTCCTTAATTTTCTCTACAGGCTGACGAAGCCTTCCCCACGATGCTTCAGCCGCGCCGTAGGTGCGGCCAATCTGGAACCTGATCCGGGGGAACCGTCATGACCCTGAACCTGCGCAACCGCTTTCTGGTGCCCACATCGGCCAGATCAACCAGGCGGTCGAGCAGCTTGACCGCAACACCCAGGGCGCGGCGGCCACCGCCGAGGAATCGGCGTCGGCGGCCGAGGAGCTGAACGCCCAGTCCGAGCAGCTGCACGCGGTCGTCGACCGCCTGCACGGCCTGGTGACGGGCACGTCCCTGCAGCGGGCGGTGCGGCACGGCAGTTCCGGCCTGTCCGACCGCGGCCTGCACGACCTGGCCGACAGCGGGGCGCCGCGGCGGCAGCACGCCTGAGCGGGCGCCGATACGGAGCCAAAAAAATACGGCGGCGGGCCCCTTGCCCGCCGCCGTTGCCGTGATTATGGTAGTTGCCGTCCTCCGCTCGAGGGCTCCGGAGACCCGATCCCAGCAGACCTGCTCGTGCACCCCTCGCACCCACGCGCTGAACCGTCGCCGGCGGGCCGCCGCGTCCGCCGGGTTCGGAGAGTGCCACCATGGCGACCATCACCCGTCCGACTCCCCTGCTGCCCCGCAAGATCTTCCGCGCCAGGAGCGCCGCCCCTGCCAGGACCCCGGCCGCCGGGACGCCGGCGCCTGCGCCGTCGGCCTACACCCGCAGCGCACTGCCCTTGGCCCTGATCTGGTTCGCCCTGCCGGCGACCCTGCTGGTCCTGTCGCTGGCGTTCGGCTGGTCGTACTAGCCGGCTGCCGTCAGGCGGGATGGCCCAGCACGACGAGGCCCACCCCGGGCGGCAGGCAGCGGTAGAGGGCGACCGCGTCGGGCTCGGCCAGGACTAGGCGCAGGCGCAGGCGTTCCTGCCGCGGGGACAGCAGAAGCTTCATCCGGTCGCGCAAGCGGCCGTGCTGCGGTGTGCCCTCCTGCAGGATCTCCAACTCCATGCCGCCGGCGAACCGCACGAGTTCCGGCCCGGCTAGAACGCGTTCCAGATCATCTGGTTGGTCACCTCGTGGTGGTACATGATCTCGGCGCGCTTGATGCGGTTGCCCATCTCGCGGGGGCAGCGGTGGGCCGCCATCTCCTTCAGGTCGCAATACTTGCCGTGGGAGTCGGCGCCCAGCAGCTCGCGCACCCAGGTGCTGCGGCGGTGGCCGCCCATGGCGTCGTAGATGTTCCCCGGCAGCAGGCGCTTGCGGATGCGCTTGGGCTTCGGCGCCTTGGGGTCGGGCGCCGGGCCCTCCAAGCCCGTGCGCAGCAGGGCGTAGATCAGCATGTACGGGTTGGCGTCCGGACCCACCGACCGGATCTCGATGCGCTGGCCGGAGCGGCCCGCCAGGGGGATGCGGATCATGCTGCTGCGGTTGGTGGGGCTGGCGGCGATCTCGTTGGGCGCCTCGTAGTGGGGATCCAGGCGCCGGTAGGCGTTGACGCTGGCATTGAGGATCAGGCACAGGTCCTCGGCGTTGTGCAGGATCCGGGCGGTGAAGTCGCGGCCGGCCCGGGACAAGAAGTCCTTGCCGTGCTCGTCCCAGAACAGGTTCCCGCTCCCGTCGGCCAGGCTGATGTTGGTGTGCATGCCGCTGCCGTTGACGCCGGTCAGGGGCTTGGGCAGGAAGCTGGCGGTCATGCCCATGCTCTGGGCCACCTGGCGGCACAGCAGCTTGTAGAGCTGGATGCGGTCGGCGGCGATCAACGCCGGCGCGTACTTGAAGTTCATCTCGAACTGGGAAGGCCCCACCTCGGGGTGGTCCTTCTCGTTCTCGAAGCCCATGGCCCGCTGCACCTCGGCCGCGGCGTCGATGAACTGGCGCAAAGGATCCTGGGGCAGGCTGTGGTAGTAGCCGCCGGTGGAGATCAGCTCGAAGCGGCCGTGCTCGTGGTAGGTGCGCTCGGCGTCGCGGTTGGCGAAGAGGAAGCCCTCGATCTCGGCCGACACGTTGGCGACGATCCCCTTCTCCCGGTGCAGCTGCTCGGTGTAGTGCATCAGGCGGCTGCGGAAGTCGGACACGTAGGGCTTGTGGTCGCGGTCGAGCACGTGGCCGAAGACCAACACCTTGCCCGGGCCGAAGACGTCGGCGGGCATCCAGTAGAAGGCGCGCCAGTCGATGCCCAGGCGCAGGTCGCTCTCGGCGATGCGGGTGAAGCCCCGGATCGAGGAGCCGTCGAAGGTCAGCTGGTCGGCCTGCAGCAGGTACTTCTTGTCATAGTCCAGCATGTGCAGCCGGCCCTCGAGGTCGCTGAAGGCCACGGTGACGGCCTTGATGCGCTTCTCGTCCGCCAGGTAGGCGCGCCGCTCGGCCTCCACCTTGTCCATGGGCACCCACTGCTCCTGGTAGATCTTCGACTGCAGGTTCAGTTCCTCCAGCCTCTCGTAGGGGATCTCCAGGAACTCGCGCAGCTCGGTGCGGCTGAGGTTCATCATGGGCGGTCACGCTCTCCTGTTTGGGGGTGGCGGGGAATCGATTCGGACGATTATATAACTTAAATTCAGGAAAGTTAAGCTAATAATTTGAAATATTTGTGCCCCAGTCGCGTTTAGCCTGCGAAACTGCCAGAACACTATCATTTTTAAGACTAAAATTCGAATCGATAGGGTTAAAGGCCGATCCGGCCGGCATACGAAGTGGCGGGAGCAGCTCCCGCC
>JBHEPC010000079.1:0-7333 GCA_046260475.1 Candidatus Krumholzibacteriia bacterium
GGGCGCGGTCGCCCTGGCCATCCCCCTGCCCGGCTTCCAGGGCCTGCTGGAGGTGCAGACGCAGCCGCGCACCAGCTTCCTGAAGGAGTTCAGCGACCGCATCCGGGTGATCGCCTGCATCGACGAGCTGCCCAACCTGGCGCTCTCGACCCAGGACGTGCCCACCCTCTCGAGCGGCGAGTGGGACAAGGTGGCCAAGGCCTGCGGCGTGGGCCACGAGGTGCCCATTCTCGTGGTCTGGGGCGCCCGCGCCGACGCCGAGACCGCCGTGCGCGAGATCGCCATCCGCGCCCGCGAGGCCACGGTCGGCGTGCCGAACGAGACGCGCCAGGCCCTGGACGACGGCACCACCGGGTTCGAGCGCATCCTGCCCGGGGCCGACCGCATGTACCCGGACACCGACCTGCCCCCCATCGCCCTGGACGACGCGCGCGTGGACACGATCCGCGCGTCGCTGCCGCTGTGCCCCTGGGAACGGGAGGCGCGGGCCCGGGAACTGGGCGTGGGCGCGGACCTGGCCGAGCGCCTGGGCCGCCACCGGGCCTGGGACCTGTTCGTCCACCTGGCCGCCAGGCTCGAGGGCACGGCGGTGACGGCCCACCAGGTGGCTTCCCTGCTGCTGGACCGTTCCTGCCCCCGGCCGGCCAGCCTGGCCGCCGCCGCCGCCTGGTGGGACGACGCGGCCGCACGGCTGGCCGCGGGCGACGTGATCTGCGAAGGGGTCTGGGCCGGCGAGGACGCGCCCGTGCCCCGGCTGGACGACACCACCGCGCGGCAGCGCCTGCGCGAGGCCCTGGCCGCCCTGGCGGACCCGCTGCCGGTGGACCCGCGGCGGCGCGAACTGGTGGCCATGGGCCACGTGATGCCCGCCCTGCGCGGCCGGGCGCCCGGGGCGCTCGTGCGCCGCTGGCTGAAGGAGGAACTGGCGTGAGCGTCACGAGCGGCAACGACGACTACGAGGGCTACCGCAGCCCCACCCTCGAGCTCCTGCAGCGCGAAGGGGCCCCGGTCTGGAGCCAGGTCACCCTGCAGACCACCCGCGGCGACTTCTCGGGCCTGATCCTGCCCCGCAGCCAGACCGCCGACCAGCTGCACGTGGTGCTGAAGCTGGCGACCGGCTACAACATCGGCGTGCGTTGGGACACGGTCGAGTCGATCGCCGTGCACGGGCGCAAGGAGGCCCACTACCAGATCCCCGAGAAGGCGTTCCCCTACGACCCGGGCAAGCCGCGGGTGATGCTCTTCGGCACCGGCGGCACCATCGCCAGCCGCCTGGACTACCGCACCGGCGCCGTGATCCCCGCCTTCAGCCCCGGCGAGCTGTACGGCTCGGTGCCCGAGCTGGCGGACGTCTGCAACATGGAGACCGAGAAGCTGTACGGCGTGTTCAGCGAGAACATGGGGCCCGAGCAGTGGATCGGCACGGCCCGGGCCGTCGCCGCCGAGATCGCCAAGGGCGTCGCCGGCATCGTCATCGGCCACGGCACCGACACCATGCACCACACGGCGGCCGTGCTGTCGTTCATGGTCCAGGACCCGCCCGTGCCCATCGTCATGGTGGGCAGCCAGCGCTCCAGCGACCGGCCCAGCAGCGACGCGGCCATCAACCTCATCAACGCCACCCGCACCGCCGCCACCAGCGACATCGCCGAGGTGATGGTCTGCATGTTCGGCCCGACCAGCGACAGGTACGGCCTGCTGCACCGGGGCACCCGCGTGCGCAAGATGCACTCGTCCTACCGCTCCACCTTCCGCACCCTGAGCGACGTCCCCTTGGGCAAGGTGGACGAGGACGGCGTGACCCCGTTCCGGGACGATTACAAGCGGCGGCGCGAGGACCGCGACGTGAAACTGAACGCCGTCTTCGACGACCGCGTCTCCCTGGTCTACTACTACCCCGCCATGAAGCCGGACATCATCGACTCGCTGGTGGACAACGGCTACAAGGGCATCATCATCGCCGGCACCGGCCTGGGGCACGTCAACAAGCCCCTGTACCCCGCCCTGGCCCGGGCCCGGGACGCGGGCGTGCACGTGTACATGACCGTCCAGACCATGTGGGGCTACGTGCAGATGTACGTCTACGAGACGGGCCGCGAGATCATGGAGCTGGGCGTCGTGCCCGCGGCCAACATGCTGCCCGAGGTGGCCTACATGAAGCTGGGCTGGGCCCTGGGCCAGACCCACGACCACGACGAGGTGCGCCGCATCATGCTCACCCCGGTGGGCGGGGAGACCACCCCGCGGGAGCCCCACAACGGGTACCTGGTGTTCCAGGGGGGGATCCCGGAGGTGGATGCGTTCATCTCTTCCCATTGGAAGTAGGTTCCTGGTGCAATGACGAAGACCGTCCGGGAACGTCCTCGGCCCGCCTGGCGGCGGGCCTGCGGGATGTTCCCGGACGGTCTTCGTCATTGCACCCGGAACCGTAAACTGTACGGAGAGTATACACTATTATGAACTCAGGCAATAGTTTATAGGATTTTAGAATTTTTACTTGCGGTGTGTATTGTGTTTGTATATATTTTGGGTAAGCCTGATTCGGGGCGCAAAGGGAACATGAGTCCGGGGATACCCGGCGGCAAGGGAGAGACGGAAATGAAAACCTTCGATGTGATCGCGGCGGTGTTGTTGGTGGTGGGCGGGCTGAACTGGGGGCTGTGGGGAGCGTTCAAGTTCGACCTGGTGGCCACCCTGCTGGGCTCGGTGCCCTTCCTGATGAACACCGTCTACGTGCTGGTGGGCCTGGCCGCCCTCTACCAGGCGCTGGGCTGGAAAAAGATCCAACTGCGCTGGGCCGTCCCCGCCCGCGCCACCGCCCGCAGTTGACCCCGACGCGCCCCGGGGGACCCCCGTCCCCCGGGGCACCCCACCATCTTCCCCCGCACTTCGCCCCTGGGCTGAAGCCTCCGCCGGGGATGGGTCAGAGGGGTTCGGGGAACATTCCGCAGGCCCGCCCCCGGCGGGCCGAGGACGTTCCCCGAACCCCTCTGACCCATCCCCGGCGGAGCCCTCAGCCCACGGATGAAGTGACCCACGCCCCGCCCCCGATCACCGCCCCGGCGGCGATCACCGTCTCGCCCCCCAGGATGGTCGCGCCGGCGTAGACGGTCACGCCGTCGCCCAGGGTCGGATGGCGCTTGCCCCCCTTGACCAGGGTGCCGTCGGGGTTCTTCGGGAAGCTCAGGGCGCCCAGGGTCACCCCCTGGTAGAGCTTGACCCGGCGGCCGATGACGGTGGTCTCCCCCACCACCACGCCGGTGCCGTGGTCGATGAAGAACATGGGGCCGATGCGCGCGCCGGGGTGGATGTCGACGCCGGTCCCGCTGTGGGCCCACTCGCTCATCATGCGCGGCAGCAGCGGCACCCCCAGGCGGTACAGGGGGTGGGCCAGGCGGTGCACCGCCACCGCCAGCACCCCCGGGTAGCAGAGGATGATCTCCTCGGTGTTGGTGGCCGCGGGGTCGCCCTCGTAGGCCGCCTGCACGTCCCCGGCCAGCAGGACCCGCACTTCCGGCAGGCCGCGCAGGTAGGCCATGGTCACGAAGCGGGCGGCGTCCCGGAAGCGGTTCGGCCCCGGTTCGGCCCCGGACAGCTCCCACAGCTCCTCGCACACGCAGCCGGTCTGGTGGCAGAACCGCAGGGTGCGCTCGATCGCCTCCTGCAGGTGGCGGCCGATGCGGTCCAGGCGGGCGCCGACGAGCACCTCCAGGTCCGCGTCGTGGGGCACCGGCGCCCCGTGGTAGCCGGGGAACACGACGGCCAGCAGTTCGGCCACGATCCCCTCCACCAGCTCCGGGCCCGGCAGGTCCTTCTCCCCGGCCCGGTTGATGCCGCCGTGCTCCCGGTAGGTCGCCACCAACTGGCCGGTGATCTCCCGCAGATCCCGGCTCCGCTCCTGGTCGGTCATGGTCGCCCCTTTGCCACCGCATGTGCGCCGCGGCTAGTCCATCAGGTCCTTGAACAGATCCGTCGACAGGTAGCGCTCGCCGAAGGACGGCACGATCACCACGATGCGGCGCCCGGCCAGCGCGGGCCGGGCGGCCACCGCCAGGGCCGCCCACAGGGCCGCCCCGCTGCTGATCCCCACCAGCAGGCCCTCCTCGCGGGCCGCGCGGCGGGCGGTCGCGAAGGACTCCTCGTTGCCGACGGTGACGATCTCGTCGATCAGGCCCGTGTCCAGGATCGAAGGCACGAACCCCGCGCCGATGCCCTGGATCTTGTGGGGTCCCGCCTCGCCCCCCGACAGCACCGGCGAGTCGGCGGGCTCCACCGCCACGATCTGCAGGTTCCGGTTCAGCTCTTTCAGGCGCCGGCCCGCGCCGGTCAGGGTGCCGCCGGTGCCCACCCCCACGACCAGCACGTCCACGCGCCCACCCGTGTCGGCCCAGATCTCCTCGGCGGTGGTCCGGTAATGGATCTCGGGGTTGGCCGGGTTGTCGAACTGCTGGGGCATGTAGGCACCGGGGCGCTGGCGCAGCAGCTCCTCGGCCCGGGCGATGGCGCCCTTCATGCCTTGGGCCGCCTCGGTCAGCACCAGCTCGGCGCCCATGGCCCGCAACACCGCCCGGCGCTCCTTGGACATGCTCTCGGGCATGACCAGGGTCACCTTGTAGCCCCGCGCCGCCCCGACGAAGGCCAGGGCGATGCCCGTGTTGCCGCTGGTGGGCTCGATGATCTCGCCCCCGGGTTGCAGCTTCCCGTCCCGCTCGGCGGCCAGGATCATGGCCAGGCCGATGCGGTCCTTGACGCTGCTCATGGGGTTGAGGCTCTCCAGCTTGGCCACCACCTCGCCGGGTCCCGGGTTCATCCGGGCCAGGCGCACCAGCGGCGTGCCGCCGATGACCTCCACCACGCTGGCGTGGATCCGTTCGCTCATTGCTGCCGCCTCCTGGGCCGGGGTGCCGGCGGCGCCGGGGCAGGCGCCGCGGCGGGGCGCGGGTGCCCCGCCCGAATACATGATAGAAAATATCAACATTGGTGCCAGCACCCGCCGCCGCGGCCGGCCCCGGACCCGGGCCCGACGGCGGATCCCGCGGCGATTCCTTGCCACGGCGGGCAAAAATTGGCACCATTGGGGGACGTCCGCCGGCCGGGAACCCTCGCCGCCCCGCAGGGTATCACCGGACCGAGCCGACATTCCAGGACCCTCCGGGAGGACCGACCGCCATGCGTGACCACCTTGCCCGCCTGTTCGCCGCCTGCGCCCTGACCGCCCTGATCGCCCTGCCCGCCGCCGGCCAGGACATCAAGGTCGAGCCCCGGGCCTACGACTTCGGCACCATGAAGCAGCAGGAAAGCCGCACCACCTTCATCACCGTGACCAACGAGGGCGCCGGGCAGTTGGCCATCGCCAACGTCGCGGCCGATTGCGGCTGCACCGTACCCACCCTGGCGACGAACCTGCTGGCACCCGGCGAGAGCACCCAGATCGAGGTGCGCTTCGACAGCAAGAAGTTCCACGGCAAGCAGCACAAGTCCATCCAGATCCACTCCAACGACCCCATGAACCCGGTCGTGGACGTGATGATCATGGCCGACGTGCAGACGCCCCTGGTCGTCGACCCGCCCACCCAGCGCGTCGGCTTCACGCGCTCCCTGGTGGGCAGCGAGCAGTCCGATCGCGTGACCTTCACCGCCACCGAGCAGGATCTCAAGATCGCGGTGGACGACACGCGCAAGGGCATCTTCACCGTGCGCGCCGTCAACCGCCTGGACGGCGACCCCCGCCGGGCGGCCCTGGAGGTGGCGCTGACCAAGGACGCCCCCGCCGGCCGCCACCGGGACAACGTGCGCGTCAAGACGAACATCCCCGGGTTCGAGACCGTCGACATCGGCATGGCCGGCTGGCGCTTCGAGGTGCTGGCGACCAGCCCCGAGGAGGTCAACTTTCGCTTCAAGCCCTCCTTCAAGCAGGACGTGCGGGTGGCCCCCAGCGAGAAGGGCCTCGAGTTCAAGGTCACCGGCGCGGAGATTGACCTGCCGGAGATCACCGTGACCGTGAACGAGACGATCCCCAACGTGGAGACCCTGGTGCGCCTGACGGGCGAGCCCATCGGCGCGGACGACCCGCGGGCGATCGAGAGCCGCGGCCGCATCGAGGGCACCCTGACCATTCGCACCAACCTGCCGGACCTGCCCGTCCTGACCGTGCCCGTCCGGTACATGGTCCGCCGGTAATGGCGGCCGTGGCCGAGCGCCGCTTCGCCCGCGGCCCCGGCCGCAGCTGGAGCCTCGCCACAGCGGTGCGGGAAGGCGCCCTCCTGCTGGGCGCCGCCCTCGTGCTGACGGTCCTGACCTGGGCCCTGCGCCCGGACCGCCTGCCCCTGCGCGCGGACCCGGCCGCCTACGAGCTCGACCTGGCGGCACCCCTGGTCACCCCCGCCGCGGCCCGCGTCCTGTACGACGCCGGCGACCACCTGTTCGTGGACGTGCGCCCGGGGACGCCCGCGGCCACGGTGCCGGGGGCGTTCCTGGTGCGCGAGGACAGCTTCGACGACGACCTGCTGCGCTCATTCGACTTCCTGACCCCCGCCGATCCCCTGGTGGTTTTCGGCGCCGGCGAGCTGGCGGCCGCCTCCAACGTGGCCGGCCGCCTGCTGGACCGGGGCTGGCAGGACGTGGTCATCATGTCCGGCGGCCTGGCGGCCTGGGAGGCCGCCGGCGGGCCGGTCGTGCCGCGGGAGGACGCCCCGTGATGCGCTGGACGGCCTTCGTGTGCCGCCTGGCCGTCGGCGGCATCTTCCTCTACGCCTGCCTGGACAAGGTGCAGCACCCGGCGGCCTTCGCGGTGGACATCTTCAACTACCGCCTGGTCCCCTGGGCGATGCTGCACCCGTGGGCGCACTTCCTGCCGGTGCTGGAAGCGACGGCGGGCCTGGCCCTGGTGCTGGGTGTCGCCCGGCGCGGCGCGGCGTTGATCCTAGGCGGACTGACGGTCGTGTTCATCGTGGCGATCGCCTCGGCCCTGCTGCGGGGCCTGGACATCAGCTGCGGCTGCTTCGCCACCGACAGCGGGCACGCCGTGGGCCTGGACCTGCTGCTGCGGGATGTGCTGCTGCTGGTGGCCTGCGTGCCGCCGCTGCTGGCGCGGGATGCGGGCCCGGCCCTGGAGCACCTCTGGCGAGGGCGCCCGTGACCCGCGCATCTGCTGCAGCGGCAACGATTTTGAAGTCGAATATGAATTTCGGCGCCGATTTGACAAATTCGAATCAATCGTTATCGTTGCCCCCAAGCGGCCGCCCCGTGCGGCACCTTCGACCGTTTTGAGGAGGATTCCAACATGCCTGCCAAGGTTGACGAGACCAAGTGCAACGCCTGTGAAGAGTGCGTC
>JBHEPC010000153.1:0-3693 GCA_046260475.1 Candidatus Krumholzibacteriia bacterium
CCACACCCTCGCGCTGGACGTGCGGGACCGCGACGCGGTGAACGCCGCGGTGGCCGGCCTGCCCGAGGCTTGGCAGGCCATCGACGTGCTGGTCGCCAACGCCGGCCTCAGCCGCGGCCTGGACAAGCTGCAGGACGGCGATGCCACCGACTGGAACGAGATGATCGACACCAACGTCAAGGGCCTGCTGTGGACCAGCCGCGCCGTGCTGCCGGGGATGATCGCCCGGGACCGGGGCCACGTCGTGGTCATCGGCTCCATCGCCGGGCGGCAGGTCTACCCCGGCGGCAACGTCTACTGCGCCACCAAGTACGCGGTGCGGGCGCTGGCGCAGGGTCTGCGCCTGGACCTGCTGGGCACCCGGGTGCGCTGCTCGACGGTGGATCCGGGGATGGTGGAGACGGAGTTCAGCGAGGTGCGCTTCCACGGCGACAGCGAGCGGGCGGCCAAGGTCTATCAGCAGTACCCGCCCTTGACCGCCGCCGACGTGGCCGACGCGGTGCTGTACTGCGCCACGCGGCCGCCCCACGTGGCCATCGCCGAACTGGTGATCATGCCCCAGGACCAGGCCGCGGTGTACGCGTCCTTCCCGCGGGGTGTGGACTAGGGCCGCGGCCGGATCAGCGCAGCGCCGACTCCACGGCGAGGATCGTCCAGGTGCGGCGGTCCTCGCCTTCGCCATAGCTGACGGTGGTGCCGATGCGGGCCCCCATGAAGGCCTGGGCCAGGGGCGCCTGGTAGTTCAGCACCCGGTTGTCGGTGTCCGTGTCCCAGGGCCCCAGGAAGGTGAAGATCTCCTGGGCGCCGGTGCCCTCGTTGCGCACCGTGACCCGCGTGCCCACGTTGACGAAGTCGCTGTTCGCCATGTCCAGGCTGATGACCCGGGCCTGGTTCAGCTCGCTCTCCAGCCGGGTTGCGGTGCTGGCCAGCTGGTCGCGCTTCTCCAGGGCCGCGGTGTACTCGGCGTTCTCGCTCAGGTCGCCGAAGCTGGCCGCCTCGCCGATCTGCTTGGCGACGGCGGGGATGTCGTCCTCGATGATGTGGCGCAGCTTCGACTGCTGGTTGCGCAGGCCCTTCTCGGTGGAGTAGATGACCTGGTCCTCCGCCCACTCGCGGGTGACCTCGACGAAGAGGTCCGCATGGCGCGCCCGCAAAAAGCCCAGCAGCTGGGTGCGGTGGGCCGGCGCCAGGCCGCCGTTGGTCTCGATGGCACGCTTCAGGCGCAGGGCCTCGTCCCGGCTGGCCGCCTCCAGCACGTCCAGCAGCGGCTTGCTGCCGTGGGCGGTGACCGTCTGCCGGGCCGCCTCCAGGGTCTTGAGGTGCCTCTCCTCCATGGACATGCCGTACAGCTTGCCCACCGAGTCCAGCAGCGTCAGCAAGGCGTCGGCGATCATCGGCACCGGCAGGTCCTGCTGCTTCTCCAGGAAGCGGCCGCCCTGGCCGCTGGTGAAGCGGCTGCGCCACATCCAGCACACCAGGTCGGGGCTGCCCGTGGGCCGCAGCACCGCCTGGCGCAGGGCCGCCGCCAGCGCCTCCTCCTGGCCGCCCTCCAGCAGGCCCCGGGTCACGGCGTCGCACAGGCGCCGGCCCGCGCGCATCAGCACGGCGCTCCACACCCGGCCCCAGTCGGCGGGCATGGCCGTCTGCAGGTAGTGCAGCACCCGCAGCACCAGGGCCTCGGGCAGCGCCTCCACCAGCTGGCCGGGGTCGCCCACCTTGGCCAACACCTGGGCCGCCGCGCGGGGGTTGGGCCGGGCCACGTCCACGCCCCGGGCGGCGATCTCCGCGTGCAGGGCCAGGCCGGCCAGGGCCAGGGCGGGGGCGGTCCGTCAGCACGGCCACGGCGGTCTTGGCCGCGCCGTTGCCCAGGTACTGCAGCAGCTCGGGGTCGGCCGGCTGGCCCGCGCCCTTCTGGCGCGTCTCCCGGGCGATCTCGTCCAGGTAGCCGGCCACCTTCAGCAGCTTGTCCTGGGGATCCTTGCGGTGGTCGAACTCCCGGCGCAGGCGGTCCTCGTAGCGATCGGCCTGGCGCAGGCGGCGCAGCTGGGGCTGGGAGCCGGCGCCCAGGCCGATGAGCGGGTCGCGCTTCAGCGCGGCCTTGGCCTCGACCCACCAGTCCTTCCAGCCCTTCTCGCCCAGCAGGTCGGTGACCCAGCCCTTGAGCTCCCGGTAGGCCAGGCGCTCCTCGCGGTTGGAGTCCAGGGCCAGGTTGACGAAGGCCACGGGGTCGGCCTTGGCCAGGCCGCGCAGGCGGTCCGGGTCGTAGAGCACCAGGGCGGGGAAGAAGTCCTCGCCCCGGGGCGCGAGGCGGGTGATGGTGGTCGGGCCGTAGTCCACCTTGCGGTCGTCGAAGCGCACCGTCAGCACGCCCCGGTCCGCCAGCAGGGTCTCCACCACGCCGGGCACGAGCTGGCTGCGGTCCACGCCGTAGCTGCCGGGCCGCAGCTGCAGGTACAGGTCCATCAGGGCCACACCCTGGTCCAGGGGGCGATCCTTGTTCAGCAGCAGTTCCAGCAGGGAGTCGAGGTCGGGGAAGTCGGGGGCGTTGGCGGCGTAGAGGCGGCGGACCAGGGTGCGGACCCCGCTGCCGGTCGGCAGCTGGGCGGCCGCCCCCCGGGCGGCCTCGAGCGCCGCGGGCGGACCTCCCACTTCCTGGACCCGGCCCACCAGGCTGTCCATCAGCCCGTCGGCGCGGTCCACGGCCCCCTGGCGGCCCACCTGCCCGGCGATGGGCAGCAGCTCGCGCCAGGAGTACTCGCCCGAGACCAGGGCGTCGGGCCACAGCTCCTCGAGCTTGTCGAACTGCCGGCCGTTGGCCAGTTTGCCCAGCTTGATGAGGGATGGTCCCCCGTTCGCCTCTTCGCTCATTTCCGTCCTTCGCAATGGAGAAGCCCCCCGCTGCCGATAACGAGGGGCTAATCTAGTCAATTCCGGGCCGGGCGGAAAGGCGCACGGTGGACCGGGGTCGCTATTTGAGCATGGTCATCTTGCCGGTCTCGACCCGGGTGCCCACCACCAGGCGGGTGACGTACATGCCCGTGGACTGGACCACGCCCCGGTCGTCGGTGCCGTCCCAGGTGACCTCGTGCCAGCCGGGGGTGCGGTCGACGGCGAAGGCACGGACGCGCCGGCCGTCGATGCCGTAGATCTCCAGGCGCAGCGGATCGCCCGTGGCCAGGTTCTCGGGCACGCCGTAGCGGATGCGCGTCTCGGGGTTGAAGGGGTTGGGGTAGTTGCCGCCCAGGGCACCGGCGCCGGGCACCCCGTCGCCGCCGCGGATCTCGCCCTCGAAGTACACGGGGTCGGACCACTCGCTGTAGGGCGAGACCCGGCCCTGGCTGTCGAAGCCGCAGACGCGGATGCGCTGCACCACGCCCGGCTCGGCCACGAGGGTGTAGACGGTGTCGCCCATGACGGTGGCGATCTGCTGGGGCAGGTCCGCGTCGCGCCGCAGCCAGACCTGGTAGCCCACGGCCTCCGGCAGGGGGTTGCCCTGGTCGTCGGCGTCCGGGCTCGGGGCCCAGTGGAAGCTGATGGCCTGGGTCTGGGCCAGGGCGCCGCCGGCGGCAAGGACGCCCAGCGCGAGGATCGTCACGAGGATGGCTGCGTGCTTCACGGCGGACTCTCCCGGATGTCGTGCGATTGGCCGCGGATCTCCCGTTCCTGGGCAGGAAGTGCAACCGGGGTGCCACC
>JBHEPC010000193.1:0-9438 GCA_046260475.1 Candidatus Krumholzibacteriia bacterium
GTACGCTCGGGCCGACCGCTCATTCGGTCGTTTCGCCGTCGAATCCGTGGTCGTCGGCTTCGGCCGCCTCCCGCGTCGCGAAGACGGCGCCGTCGCGGAGGTTCGGCGGCGAAAGCAGCGTATAGAGCTTCAGCGGGTGGCTGCCGGTGTTGACGAGGTTGTGGTGGACCCCCGCGGGGATCAGCACGCCGAAGCCCGGATGGACCGCGGTGGTCACGCCGTCAAGGGTCACCTCGCCGGTGCCCTCCTCCACGCGGAAGAACTGGTCCAGATCGTCGGTCCCCAGGCCGATGTCCTGGCCAGGATCCAGCGTCATCAGCACCAGTTGGGTGTCGTTTGCCGTGTAGAGGACCTTGCGGTACGACTCGTTCCGGACGGCCAGATTCTCGATGTCCTTGACGAATCCCTTCATGTCGGCACGTCCTTGGCTTGCATGTGTGTCGTTGCCGCTCCCGCGCGCCGGCCGCTGGCAGGCCCGGGTGTCCGGCGGCTACCTGGCCTGCTCCTCGGCCACCTTCTTCAGCTTGTCGTTGGCCATGATCGCCAGGTCGACCCGCCGGTTGCCCTGGCGGCCCGCGTCGGTCGCGTTGTCGAACAGCGGCTGGTCCTCGCCGTAGCCCAGGACGGTGAAGCGCGTGGCGTCGACGCCCTGCCCGGCCAGGACCAGGGACACCGCGTAGGCCCGGTCGCGGGACAGGGCCAGGTTGTAGTCTTCGGGTCCGGTGCTGTCGGTGTGGCCCTCGATGAGCACCCGGGTGTCGGGGTACTTGTTGAGGATCTCCGCCAGGTTCACCAGGCTCGACCGCGACGCCGGCCGGATCTCCGCCTTGTCGGTGTCGAACAGCAGGCCCGAGTCGAAGGTGATCTTGATCCCCTCGCCGATCCGCTCGACCTTGGCACCGGCGATGTCCCGCTCGATCTCCTCGGCCTGGTTGTCCATGTAGTTGCCGATGTAGGCGCCGGCGGCGCCGCCCACGGCGGCCCCGATGATCGCCCCCACGACGGTGCTGCCCGCCTGGTTGCCGATGACGCCGCCGATCACGGCGCCCGAACCGGCCCCGATCACGGCGCCCTTCTCCTGCCTGCTCATGCTCGCGCAGCCGGCCATCCCGATGATGAGCACGACGGCGATGCCGATCGTTGCGGTCTTCATGGTTCACGTTCCTTCCCGGGCCGTGGCCCGTTGCCTTGGCAGGGATGCGGCGTCCGGCCCCGCCGGCGCCGCGCGCTCGTCTAGTGCGGCAGCGGTTTTCTAGTGCGGCAGCGGTTTGCCGACCGCGGCCGCGAGCTCGTTCCAGGCCTCGATGAACTCCCGCTCCAGGTCGGCCTGCCCCTCAGCGTCGGCCGCCGAGAGGGCGGCGAATCTGGCTCGCGCCACCGCGTGCAGGACCTTCAGTTCATCGACGTGTTGCAGGACTGCGAATCGCACCGTCTGTTCGGCGGGGGCCAGCACGGCCGCCCGCCTGGCGATCTCCGCGCCCCATGTCTCGAGTTGGGCTTCGGTTTCGCGCATGCTGGCTTCGTCCACGAGAGCCACTTCCCCTCGTTGGCGCAAGCTCCGAACCGACCTGACCGATCGGAGCGGGCGGATGACCGGACGCCCCTGGACCCACCGCCGGAGCGACCGACGCGGCACCCTCCGCCAATGCCACTCCCGTGCCAGCGGGCAAGTGGCTGCCGCGGAGCGGTTTGCCTACGGCCGGACCGGGGCGGTCCCATCAGGACAAGGGAGTGTCGATCAGGATGGTGGCGGCGACGGGAGCCTCAGGGGGTGCCTTTGCCGGCGGCCAGGACCTTGACGGTCCGCGCCATGATCTCCAGATCCGTCCGCAAGCAGAGGCTGTCGATGTAGCGGCGGTCGAGGGCGACCTTGCGGCGGACCGACTCGACATCCGTGTCGTAGCCGTTGACCACCTGGGCCAGGCCGGTGATTCCGGGCAGGACGGCCAGGCGCTCGCGGTAGCGGGGCACGGCTTCCTCCAGGTCGCGCATGAAGCACAGGCGCTCCGGGCGGGGCCCGACGACGCTCATCTCGCCGCGCAGCACGTTGACGAACTGCGGGAACTCGTCCAGGTGGCTGGCGCGCAGGAAACGGCCGACCCGGGTCATGCGGGAGTCGTCGGGCGTCGCCCAGCGCGGACCGTCGGCTTCGGCGTCCCGGGTCATGGTGCGCAGCTTGAGGATCTGGAACGGGCGCCCCGGGTGGATCACCCGGCGCCGTTCGGGCCCGTCAGGGGCGGTCCCGCGTCCACGGCGCCGCTCGATGCCGATCCGGGTCTGCGTGAAGAACACCGGGCCCCGGGATTCGAGCTTGATGGCCAGGGCGAGCAGGATCAGGACGGGAGCGAACGCGGCCAACGCCACGACCGCGACGGCGGCGTCGAGCTTCCGCTTGGGCCCCACGGCGTAGGTCTCGGCTTCCCGGCCCACGATATCGGCCACGACGTGCGCGCTGCTGCGCACCGGTACGGAACTGGTCTCGGCGGTGATCACGGCTGCCTCCCCATGGTGTGAACCGCGACGGGATCCGGCCGGGATCGGCACTCGTCGCCTCGTGCGGCTCTCTCGGGGATGGACACGCAGGATCCGTGCCGCCGCGGCGCGGACCGTAAACCGCCGGGGCCACAGGCGTAAGCCGGCCCCCAGCGCCCGGGGCCGGCGTCCGCGTCGATCATTCCTGCTGTGGACCCCGTCAGGATGACGGTGTGATCGGCATACCGCCGACGTGACGGGCGGTTCCGTCGTTCTGTGACTATCCTGTCACCTGTAACCATCCGGAGGCGGCGACGCACGCCCGGATCGTGCCTGTTCGATTTTGAACGACATGGCCGGCCCCGCCGTCTATAGTGATGGCAGGACCGGGTCATTCCGATACGGCCGCTTCCGGACCATTCTCGACCGAGGGGGAGACCAGCCATGCGCATGGACGACCTCAAGCTCAGCGAACTCCTGGAGTTCGATTCCGAGTCGGGCATTGTCCGCTTCGCCGGCGAACGCGCCGTCATTGTCGACGCCACCGCCAACGGCACGTTGCGCAAGGAACTGGTCAGCCAGTTCGGGGTCACCGCCACCCGCGCCATCCTGACCCGCTTCGGCTTCGTCCAGGGCTGGCGCATGGCCGACGCCATGCAGGACCTCTTCCAGTGGGACAGCGAGGACGACTGGTCCCAGGCCTGCGGGCGCATCCACATGCTCGGCGGCATGTACCGCCTGGCGCCTTCCCCGGAGGGTTCCCTGACCGGGGACGACGGCCTGACCCTCATCGACTCGTACGAGGCCGAGCAGCACCTGGCCCACCTCGGTCTCAGCGACATCTCCGCGTGCTGGACCATCTGCGGCCTGACCAGCGGCTACCTGAGCCGGGCCCTGGGCCAGGAGATCTACGTCCTGGAGGACCGCTGCATCGCTCGCGGCGACGCGTCCTGCCACCTCGTCGGCCGGACCCTCCAGGAGTGGGGCGAGGAGCACGTTGAAGATCTCCGCTACTACCAGGTCACGGACCTCAAGGAATGGCTGGAGCCCTCGCTCCAGGCGATCACCACGAGCCTCAAGGCGGCGGAGCGGACACTGCGCGAGCGGCAGCGCACCTTGGCCCGCATCGTGCCCGATGTGGACGGCCCCGGCGGGATCATCAACCGGAGCGCCCCCATGCGGAAGGTCGTCGACCTCGCCCGGCGGATCGCCAAGGTCGACTTCACGGTCCTGGTCACGGGCGAAAGCGGCGCGGGCAAGGAGCTGGTCGCCCGCCTCGTCCACGACGAGTCCAGCCGCGCCCACGGCCCGTTCGTGGCCGTCAACTGCGGCGCGATCACCGAAACCCTCCTGGAGAGCGAGCTCTTCGGCCACGCGCGCGGCGCCTTCACCGGCGCCATGCAGGCCAGGATCGGCCTGTTCGAGGCCACCAACGGCGGGACCCTGCTCCTGGACGAGATCGGGGACGTCTCGCCGGGTATGCAGGTCAAGCTGCTGCGGGTGCTCCAGGAGCGCGAGATCCGCCGGGTCGGCGAGAACCGGGACCGGCCCGTGAACGTGCGCGTGATCGCCGCCACGAACCACGAGCTGGCGGTGGACATCGCCCAGGGCACCTTCCGCCAGGACCTGTTCTACCGCCTGAACGTCGTGCAGCTGCACGTGCCGCCGCTGCGGGAACGGCGCGACGACATCCTGCCGTTGGCCCGGGTGCTGCTGGAGGGCGCGGCGAAGAAGTGCGCGCGGCGGGTGACCGGGCTGACGCCGCGGGCCGCGGACCAGCTCCTGCGCTACGACTGGCCGGGCAACGTGCGCGAGCTGGACAACGCCATGGAGAGCGCCGTCGCCGTCGGCAGCAGCAGCCGCATCGAATTCGACGATCTGCCCGAGGCGGTGCGCTGCGGGGTCGTCCCCTCGCTGTCGCTCAGCGGCCCGGTGCGGGCGCTCGCGGAGGTCGAACGCGACTACATCCTGGCCGTGCTCGACCTCCACGAGGGCAACAAGACGCGGACCGCCAAGGAACTGGGCATCGGGTCCGCCACGCTGTACCGCAAGCTCAAGGAATACGACGCGGCCAAGGCGGTCGCCGCGAAGTCCGCAGGCTAGTCGGTCCGCCCGACGCTCTTGATCAGCTCCCGCTGCGCCTGCCAGACCTTCGTGCGCGACTTGGTGAGCCCGACGGCGCGCTCGGCCAGGTCCTTGCCCTTTTCCGCCGACTCGCGCAGGGCTTCCAGGGTCCGGCCCTCGGTCTCTCGGATCTGCTCGTCGAGCTCCCAGATAGCCTCCCGCCGGCCGGACGCGGGCTCGTTCCGCTGGAGCTCCGCGCGCCGCGCCCGCAGGCGGACGAGTTCCAGTTCACGGTCGTAGGCGGCCATCTCGGCGGCGTGGTATTCGACCTCGGCCTTTGCGAAGTCGATGTCGCTGCGGCGCAGCTGCTCGCGCCGCTCGAGGAGCTTCTTTTCCACCTCGGCCACATTCCGGGCGTGCTCGAGCTGCCGCTTGAGCACCTCGTTGCGCTCGGACTTGGCCTGGTCGACCCGCGCCTTCAGGGCGTCGATCTCGGACTCCTTGATCTTGATCGTGGTTTTCGCGCGCGTCTGGAAGACCCGGGCCGACGCCTCGCGGGACTGCGCCGCGGCGTGCCGCTTCGCCGCCACGTCGCGGTCGAACTCGACGGACGCGGGGTGGCGCAGGTCGACGACCACGAGCATGGAATCGACCGCGGCGTCGGGCACGTACGGGCCGGGATCGCCGTAGTGCGGCGGTTGGGCACGGACGGGCTGCTGGGCGGCGGCGACCGCCACCAGGCCCAGGGTGGCGACGGCCAGGCCCATCAACTTCAGCGTTCGGAACATGGGGAAACCTCCTGATCGGGAACCTGCGGCGCAGCGGGACCGCGCACCGACGGCCGCGTCCGCCGTGAGTGGCCGCGTCCTCGGCGCCGTTCCCGGCGTCCGCTTCGTGTCTCGCCAGGCAGTGCAACCGCCGTGCCGTCCTGGTGCGGGCCTAACCGACACCCGCGGAACCGGTTGCCCGAGCCCGGGCCGGCGGCGCCCTATCGTAACGGCGCGCGCCCTCTCATATCGATGGCTTCGTCCGGGGCCACGGCGCGGCGACGGACAGCGGCTGCAACCACTTGCGGGCGGATCGACCCGGGCACGCCGGTTGCGTTGCCATGGGCGGAGCCTGTCTCCGCGCCGGCGACCTGCCGGGCCTGACGCCCGGCCGGTGGGCCGGATTCCTCCAATGAATGCGAGCAGATCATGAACCTCCGGACAAGAACCGACGGACACCATCCTCGCTCCGCCTCCGCGCCTGCCCTGATGGTCGCGGCCGTCGTCGTCGCCGCGCTCTGCGGTTTCGTCGGCAACGCGGCGGGTGCCGATCCGGCCGTGGCGCCGCCGCAGCACGTGGTCGGCGAAACCGGGATCCAGGCCGCGATCGACCAGAGCCTCGTGCAGGCGGATGCCGACCGTGAGGCGATCCTGGCCATGCTGCAGCGCGAGGATGTCCGCCGCATCGCCGGTGCCGCGGGTCTGGACCTCGAGCGGGCGAGCGCCGCCGCGGCGACCATGTCGGGTCCCGCCCTCGAGCGGATGGCGGATCAGGCCCGGGCGCTGGACAACGATCTGGTCGGTGGCGAGGGTCGGGTCGTCATGACCACGACCGCGATCATCATCATCCTGCTGATCCTGATCCTGCTGCTCTGAGCGGGGCGGCCCGTGTCGGCGGGAACCCTGGTCCTGGTCTGGACAGCGATGGCTGCGGTGGCCGGGGCGGGCCCGGCACCGGCCGGCCCGCCCGCCCCGGACGCGGAAGCGCCAGCCGCGCTGCCCCTGCTCGACGTCCCCTACGTGCCGCAGAGCGGGCAGCTCTGCGGCGGTGCGGCCCTGGCGATGGTCCTGCGCTTCTGGGGCGAGGCCGGCGTGCGGGCCGAGGACTTCGCTGCCCTGGTCGAGCCTGGCGAGGACGGCATCCGGACCGGCATCCTCGCCGACGCCGCCCGGGCCCGCGGGTGGACGGCGCTGCCGCTGGCCGCGACCCGCGCCGCGGTCACCGACCAGCTGGCCCGTGGCCGTCCGGTCATCGCCCTCCTGGAGGCCGGCGCCGGCAGCTTCCACTACGTGGTGCTCCTGGCCTGGCCCGGCACCGAGGTGGTCCTGCACGATCCGAACCGGGGCCCCTTCCGGGTCGTCCCCGAGGCGACGTTCACCGCCGCGTGGGCCGGCAGCGGCCATTGGGCGCTGCTGGTCCTGCCGGCGCCCGGCCGGTTGCCCGCCGCGGCTTCCGCTCCTGGTGATGCCGCCGTCTCCGATCGTTCCGCCGTCACCGACGCCTGCGGCGCCCTCGTCCAGGAAGGCATCCGCCTGGCCGCGCAGGGCGACAGCGCGGCCGCGGAGCACGCCCTGGCCGCGGCCCAGGCCTTGTGCCCCGGCGCCGCGGCTCCCCTGAGGGAACGCGCGGGGCTGCGCTTCCGCGCCGGGGACTGGTCCGCCGCGGAGCGGCTGGCCGGGCAGGCCCTGGCCCTGGACCCCCGGGACACCCTCGCCCGGCGGCTCCAGGCCGGCAGCCGCTTCCTGGCCGGCGACCTCGCAGGCGCCCTCGAAGCCTGGAACCACCTGGACGAGCCCCGGCTCGACCTGGTCCGCATCGACGGCCTGGGCCGCACCCGCTACGCCGTCGTCGCCGCCCAACTGGGCCTGCCGCCGGACCGGCTGCTGACGCCGCAGGACTTCCGACGGGCGGGTCGACGCCTGGCCGAGCTGCCGGCCCGGGCCGGGTCGCGCTTCGGCTACACCCCCTTGCCCGCCGGCGCGGTCCGGGTGGACGTGGTCCTGTGGGAAAGGCCGCTGCTGGGCAGCGGGCCGCGGGAGTTGCTGCGCCTGGGCGCCCGGGCCCTCGTCGACCGTGAGGTGACCGTCGCGGTGGCCGGCCCCACCGGGAACGGCGAGCTGTGGCAGGCCGCCTGGCGGTGGTGGCCCGACCGGCCCCGCGTCGCCCTGGAGCTGGCGGCGCCGGCGCTGGGCGGACGGCCGGGGATCTGGCGCGTCGGTGGTTTCTGGGAGCGGCAGACCTACGCGGCCGGTATCGGCCCCGGCGCCGGCGGCGCGCCGCCGGGCGAGCCGATCCGGGAGGAGCGGCGGCGCACCGCCGTCTCGTTCACGGACTGGTGGGGGACCGATCTGCGCCTGGGCATCGCCGCCGCCCTGGACCGCTGGGAGGGCCGGGGCGCCCACCTGGCCCTGGAGGTCGGCGCCGAGCGGCGCTGGGCCCGCGACCGCCTGACGGTGGGCGTGACGGCGGCCGGGTGGCAGAGCATCGAGGGCCGGGACCCGTTCGCCGCCGGGAGCGCAGTCCTGCGCTGGCGCTCAGGAGGTCCGCCCGGCCTGGAGGCGTGGTGGGTGGACCTGGGGCTGTCCACCGCAACCGTGGACGCACCCCTGGCCCTCTGGTCCGGGGCCGGCACCGGCCACGGCCGCGCGCCGCTCCTGCGGGCCCATCCCCTGCTGGACGGGGGCGTCATCACCGGTTCGGTCTTCGGGCGCAGCCTCGCCCACGCCACCGTCGAGCGGCAGGCCTGGCCGTGGCGGCAAGGGCTCCTGCAGGCGGGGTGGGCGGTGTTCCTCGACGGCGCCCGGGCAGGGGAGCCGGGGTCGCAGGGCAGCGCGCCCTGGCAGGTGGACGGGGGCGCGGGCCTGCGGTTGCGGGGGCTGGGCACCCAGGACCTGTTCCGCCTGGACCTGGCCCGCGGGTTCCGCGACGGGGATCTGGCCGTTTCGGCCGCCTGGCGCCGATCATTCTGAGGGACGACCCCCCGACCTGATCGGACCGGCACTCCCGCCCAGCCTCCGAGCCCTTGCGGAACAACAACTTGGCCCTTGGCACGGTCGTGGCAATACCAAGCCCGAACCTGGTGACTTCCACCAGGCTCCGGGAAGGAAGGGTCGGCATGAAAGGCCTAGGCATTGCACTCCTGATCATCGGCCTTCTGACGCTGGCCTACGGCGCCCTGGCTGATAGCCGGGACCGCTCGATCCACAGGATGAATCCGATCGAGTACGGCGCCAATGAGGCGAGCAGCATGCCGGTCCAGTCCGTGGTCGGCATGGCGGCGCTGATCGGCGGCGCCTCCCTCGTGATCACCGGCAACCGCCGTCCGTGGCGGCGATGATGGGCGTGCGCGCCCCCGGCGCCGCCGGCAACCAGGAAGGGAAGCGCCCATGAGCGACACCGGAGCCGAGCGGACCCTGCCCGACGAGGCGGGGCTGCGGCACTACCTGGAAGCGGTGGAGGGGCACGCGCCCCTGACGAGGCGGGAGGAAGGGATTCTGGTGCGGCGCAGCCGGGCCGGGGACCGGAAGGCGTTCGACCGCCTGATCGACGCCAACCTCACCTACGTGGTACGGCTCGCCAGGAGGTTCCGGAACCGGGGCCTCAGCGACCTGGACCTGATCGCCGAGGGCACCGTCGTCCTGATGCTGGTAGTCAGGCGCGAGGTGTGGTCCGAGGTGTGGCCCGAGGTGAGGTCCGAACATACCCGCATCATCGCCACGGCCGTGTGGCCCATCCACCAGGCCCTGCTGGCGGCCGTCGACCGGCAGGCCGCCGCCACGGTGATCCTGCTCCCGTCCGTGGCGGAGGCCGAGGCTACCAAGGCTAGTGGTAGAACGTCCAGCCGGTGGTGAGCTTGACGTCCGGCTCGTCGTTCAGGCTCAGCTTGAGCTCCAGGAAGAAGCGGTCGCCGCTCCTCATCCCCTTCTCAATCCCGCCCAGCGGGTTGACCCCCAGGTCGGTCCGGGTGTCGTTGCTGTTCCCGTAGTCGCGGTTCTTGATGTTCGCACCGACGCCGCCGCCCAGGTACGGGGTCCAGACGTCCCAGCGGGACTGGAAGCGGTAGGCGGCTTCGGCATTGATCGCGAACAGCTTGCTGCCGTCCCCGAACCCCATCTCGAAGTTCGGCTGGAAACG
>JBHEPC010000218.1:0-7933 GCA_046260475.1 Candidatus Krumholzibacteriia bacterium
GCCATGGATGGCGAAGCGGCCCGCAAGCCGAGGCGGCCGGTGCCATGGATGGCACCGGCCGCCGCCCCCCGCACGCGCGCGTCCCTACCGCACCCCACCTAGAGGGTGATCACCGCAGCTTCGGAGTTGAGTGGGGGTGGGACCCGCGGCGGGTGGTCGGACGGTCAGTTCGGGGTCTGGGCGGGAGGGCATCCAGGGAGCGGGCCGGGGCGTCTGGAGGCCCCTGGAGCCATGGATGGCGGAAGGGGCCGGAAGCCGAGCGGCCTCCGCCAGGAAGGCGGAGGCCGCGTCCCCGGCCCGCTCCCTGGATGCCCTCCCGCCCTAGACAGCGAACTGACCGTCCCTGACCACGACGCTCGCCCCACCCCCCGCCGATACCACCGTGAGCGTCGGCCTCGTTACCAGGTAGTCGACGTGGACCGACGACCGGGAGCGGCCGCCGGGCATGCCCTCGTTGTCGCCGAAGGCGACGTGGGCGGTGCGGAAGGCCTTCTCGGCCTCGAGCATGCGGTCGGTCAGGCGGGCGCCGGGGTTCAGGCCGATGCCCAGCTCGGCGACGGTGCGGGCGCCGGGGTCGATGTCCAGCAGGCGGCGCACGTTGGCCAGGGTGGCCGCGTCGGCGCAGGCGGTCCCGGTGACCTGGCCGTCGGCCACGGTCAGGATCAGGGGCGCGGGCACCGTGCCCCAGGAGCCGTAGCAGCCGTCGACCACCAGGGTGCCGCGGGCGCCGGTCTCCACCGGGCAGCAGTAGACCTCGCCGCAGGGCAGGTTCACGCCGGCGCCCGGGACCGCGTGCAGGTCCGAGACCAGGCGGCGGCCGGTCAGGTCCAGCTCCAGGTCCGTGCCCGCGGCGGTGGTCAGGCGCACGCTGCCGGCGCCGGCGAAGGCCGCGATCACCGCGTCGGCCTGGGCCCGCATGCGCCCGTAGTCCACGGCCAAAGGTCCGCCGGTCATCATGTCCGGGTCGATGCCGGGGCTGTGGCCGTAGCGGATGACGGTGCTGCTTTCCAGCAGGTGCAGCCACTGCAAACGGAAGGGCACCTCGCGCACGTCTCCCACGATGGCGTTGACCACCACGGTGCGGTCGTCGGCGAGGGCGGCCAAATCCGGGGGCAACGCCAGCAGGGGTCGGCCCTCGGTGGGCAGGACGTGGACCAGGGTGTCGCAGCCGTGACCGCGGGCCGCGGCGGCGAAGGCCTCGCCGCAGGCGCGGGTGCCGTCGTCGGTCAGGACCAGCACGTCGTCGTCCGGGATCAGGTCCAGGACGTGGATCATGGCGCCCAGGGCGGCGTCGACCATGGCGGCGGTGGGTTGCACGCGGTTCCTCCCGGTGGCCGGGCGGGGCGAAATCGTCCCCTCGTCCGGGACGTTGCCCCAGGTGCGGTCGCCTGTCACCTGCGGATTCCGCTAACGCCCCGGCGCCCGCGGCCGATAACGGACCGGAACCGTCAATCGGGCGGCGGCGCCGGCCCGGCGCCGTCACGCCCCGGACAAGCGAGGGAGGACCACCGTGAAGTGTCCCGCCTGTGGCCATGGCATGACCGAAACCACCGCCAGCGGCATCAAGACCGATGTCTGCGCCGGCGGCTGCGGCGGCGTCTGGTTCGACTGGCTCGAGCTGAAGCAGGTCGATGAGCGGCACGAGGCCGCCGGCGAGGAGCTGCTGCACGCGGCGCGCGACCCGCACGTGCGGGTCGACCACGCCGGCAAGCGCCACTGCCCGCGCTGCGAGGGCGTCGTGATGATGCGCCACTTCGCCAGCGTCAAGCGCGAGATCGAGGTCGACGAGTGCGCCCGCTGCGGCGGCTTCTTCCTCGACCACGGCGAGCTGAACCTGATGCGCGACCAGTACGCCACCGAGGACGAGCGGCAGCAGGCCGCCGAGAGCCTCTTCGCCGAGCTGTTCGACGCCGGCCTGGAAGACCTGCACGACCTGAGCGAGGAGCAGGCTGAGCGCTCGCGCGCCTTCGCCCGCATCTTCCGCTTCCTGCTGCCGAGCTACTGGCTGCCGGGCAAGCAGAAGTGGGGCGCTTACTAGGCCGGTGGTGATCATCCTCCGGGTGTGGTGCGGTGGGGATGCGTGCGTGTGGGGGACGGCGGCCGGTGCCATCCGTGGCACCGGCCGCCTCGGCTTGCGGGCCGCTTCGCCATCCATGGCTACGCGACCCTCCAGACGCCCCCACACGCGCGCATCCCCACCGCACCACACCCGGAGGGTGATCGCCGCGGTCCCAGAGTCGCGCGGCATTCAGAGTTGCGTTGCTGGTCGGGGACGGGGGAGTTCACCGTGGAGGGATGAGACGGATGGCGCGGTCGGTCAGGGCGTCTGAAGGCCCCTGGAGCCATGGATGGCGGAAGGGGCCGCAAGCCGAGTCGGCCCGCGCCACGGAGGGCGCGGGACGACGGCCCTGACCGGCTGCGCCATCCGTCTCCTCCCTCCACGGCGAGCCCCGACCTCTGTGGCCAGGAAGGTTGCGGTCGCCTGCGCCTGCGACTAACGTGACTTCCAGTCAGCACGCAGCGGCGCCGCGGGGCGCCACGCAGCTTGGGAGCCGCCCGCAGGGGATCGGCAGCGGCATATCGCATCCGGGGGCACCTTGTTCCACGACGCCTACCATGGACTGCCCGGCGAGGACCGGGACCAACCCGCGGCCCCGGGTGACGAACCGCAAGCGTCGGCGCCCGAATGCTCCTCGTCCCGCACCGGTCACTTCACGCTGGAGGAGGTGACGGCCTTGGACCGGCCCTCTCGCTTCGACCTGGTGCGGCCCTGCGACATCCGGGGCATCCTGCACAGCCACAGCCGCTACGGCGACGGGGCGCACAACGTGCAGTCCATGGTCGAGACGGCCCGGGAGATCGGCCTGGAGTACCTGGGCATCAGCGATCACTTCCGCTCCGACGCCCACCGCGACGGCCTGGACGTGGCCGCGGTCCAGGCCCAGCGCCGGGAGATCGACGCGCTGCGCGCCAACCTGGACGGGTTCGAGCTGCTGCAGGGGGTCGAGCTGGACGCCAACCCCGACGGCACCCTGCCGGTGGACGACCGCACCCTAGCCTTGTTCGACTACGTGATCGTGTCCTTCCCCGCGAACGGCGGCTACGAGAAGACCAGCCTGACCGAACGCGTGGTGACCGTGGCGCGCCACCCGCGGGTCGCCATCCTGGGCAAGCCGGTGGGGGATTTCATGCTGCGCCGCGACAGCGGCCAGTTGGACATGGAGGCCGTGATCGCGGCCGCGGCCGAGGGCGGCACCGCCGTGGAGATCAACGCCAACCCGCAGTGCCCGGAGCTGGACTGGTCCTGGTGCCGCCGGGCCCAGGAGCTGGGGGTGGCCATGGCCATCAGTCCGGATGCCCACCGGGCGGCGCGGCTGGTGGACTACCGCCACGGGGCGCAGCTGGCCCAGAACGGCGGCGTCTGCTGCGCGAGCATCCTGAACACCCTCTCGGCGTCCCAGCTGCGCTGCTACCTGGCCAGCGGCATCATGCCCGACGCCTGAACGGCCGGGCGTTCTCTGCTCAGACGGGAACCCTGATCAGCCCGAACTTGGCGAGCATGGCCGACAGCGTGGCCTTGTTGATGGGTTTGCTCAGGAAGTCGTCCATGCCGGAGGCGAAGCAGGCCCGGCGGTCGCCGCTGAGGGCGTTGGCGGTCATGGCCACCACCGGGACGCGGGCCTTCGTCCCGGACAGCTCGCGGATGCGCCGCGTGGTCTCGTAGCCGTCCATCTCCGGCATCTGGCAGTCCATGCAGACGAGGTCGAAGTCCGACCGCTGCAGCAGGTCCAGGGCCTCGGCACCATTGCCCGCCACCTCCACCGTGCAGCCCAGCATCTTCAGCATGCCGACCGCGACCTTCTGGTTGAAGGGGTTGTCTTCGGCCAGCAGGATGCGCGGTCCGGCGTCGGTCCCGTCCGGCGCCGCCTGTGCGCCGTCCTGCAGGTCGGGCGCCGCGTCGGTGGCCGCGGGCGCGGGCGTCTCCGGCAACGGATCGCGGCCGGCCAGCACCGCGGCCAGGTGGTCCGGACGCACGGGCTTGCACAGCTCGCCGTCGGCGCGGGAGGCCAGGGCGGCCAGGTGGTCGGGCCGGCCGGCCAGGTTGGTCAGCAGCAGGCAGCGGGGGCGGCCCGGGTCGGGCCGGGCGGCGCAGTGGTCCAGCACCGCGGCCAGCTCGGCCGCAGGCAGGTTCTGGTCCGCCAGCACCGTGGTCCAGCGGCCGCAGCCCCGGGCCGGGCGGCCCGCCAGCAAAGCGAGAGCGTCGGCCGCGCCCAGGACCAGCGAGCCCCAGTGGCCCAGCTGCCGCACCTGCTCGGCCAGCACCTCGCCGCTCAGCTCGTGGCCGGTGACGATCAGGCAGTTGCCCGCGTCGGCGGTGGGCACGGGGTGGTGGGCGGGCTCGGCCCCGCGCACCGGGATGGTGAAGGCGAAGGTCGAGCCGCGGCCCGGCGTGCTCTCGGCGGCGATCTCTCCGCCCATCAGCTTCACCAGGCGCTGGCTGATGGCCAGCCCCAGGCCCGTGCCGCCGAAGCGGCGGGTGGTGCCGGCCTCGGCCTGGGTGAACTTGTCGAAGATGCGCCGCATCTGCGCGGCGGGGATGCCGATGCCCGTGTCGGTGACCTGGCAGCGCACCAGCACCGCGCCGTCCTGCTCGCCCACCGGCTCGACGTTCAGGTAGATGTGCCCGGCGCTGGTGAACTTGGCGGCGTTGTTCAGCAGGTTGGTCAGCACCTGGCGCAGGCGGGCGCCGTCCACCAGGGCCCGCTCGGGCACCCCCGGCGCCTGCCGGCAGATCACCTCCAGGCCGTTGGACTGGGCGGTGAACGCGATGAGCGAGACCACCTCCTCGACCAGGGCGCGCAGGTCCGTCTCCACGGGGTCGATCTCGAACTGCCCGGCCTCGATCTTCGACAGGTCCAGGATGTCGTTGATCACCGCCAGCAGGGCGCCGCCCGACTGGCGGATCATCTCCAGGTATTGGCGCTGCCGCGGCGTGGGGTCCATGTCCGACAGCAGATCGGCGATGCCGATGACGCAGTTCATGGGCGTGCGGATCTCGTGGCTCATGTTGGCCAGGAACTCGCTCTTGGCGCGGCTGCTGGCCTGGGCCTGGACCATGGCGTCCTTCAGGGAGCGCTCGGTCTCCAGCTTGTCCCAGACGGTGATGAACAGGTCGCCCACGTTGCGCATCATGCCGATCTCGTCCCGCTGCCAGGTGCGCGCCAGGGGCGCGTCCACCGCCAGGAACCCGAAGGGCCGCCCGCGGTGGGTGATGGGCACGGCCAGCAGGGCGCCGTCGGGCGCCAAACCCCAGGCGTCGCGGAAGGCCGCGGCGTCGTCGGGCAGGTCGCCGGCGCGCTCGGCCACCACCGGCGAATTCATGGCGAACCAGCGGGAGGCCCAGGTCAGCAATCCTGGCGCCAGGGCCGCCGGCGGGTGGCTGACCGGGGCCATGGCCGGGTCGATCCAGGAGAACAGGCGCTCGGACGGGTGGCCGTCGCTGCCGTAGCGCACGACGCAGGCGCGGGCCGCTTCCATGAACCCGCCCAGCTCGGCCAGCACCCGGGCCATGGTCGTGTCCAGGTCCTCGGCGGTGCACTCGACGAAGGTCTTGAGCACGGCCGAGGCGGTGCGCTCCATGCGCAGGCGCTGGGCCAGGGCGCGCTCGGCCTTCAGGCGGTCGGTCACGTCGATGGACACGCCCAGGACCTGCCGGCCGCCGGTGAGGGCGGGATCCAGGGGCATCTTGATGGAGTGCAGGCAGATGGTCTCGCCGGTGACGCCGCGGACGATCTCCTCGGGGTAGGTCCACTCCTCGCCCCGGCGCAGGGCCTCGCGGTCCTCCTCCATCCAGGCGGCCACCTGCTCGGGGCAGTCGTTGACCTCGTCCAGCCGCCGGCCCTCGACCTGATCGACGCGCTTGTCGTAGTAGCGGGCCACGGCGCGGTTGACCAGGGTGAAACGCCCCTCGAGGTCGCGGGTGTAGACGAAGTGGGGGATGGCGTCCACCACCGCGCGCAGGAAGCGCTTCTCGGCGTTCATGCCCCGGGCGTGGTAGGCGTTCAGGTAGTCGATGCCCAGGCCGCAGGCGGGCAGCAGCCAGGCGAGCCACTTCAGGAGCACGGCGATGTGGAAGCCGTTGTCGTAGACCGAGACGACGCCGGCGGCGAGGGCCGCCTCGCCGGCGGCCAAGGGGACGAGTCCGGCGACCAGGCCCCGGCCGAACCAGCCGGTGCGCCCGCTGCGCACGGCCGGCAGCAGCAGCACGAACACCAAAAGGGACAGCACCAGGCTCAGCGAGCCGACGCCCGGCAGCAGCAGCCCCGCCGGGCCGGTCAGGGTGGCGGTGCCCAGCCAGGTGGCCGCCACCAGGGGCGCGCCCGCGCCCAGCAGCACGGCCAGGGCGGCGCGCCGGCCCAGGCGGTGGCAGGCCCGGGTCACGCCCGCGCCCACAGCCAGCAGCAGGGCGGCGCCCAGGCGGCCCAGCTGGGTGGCGCCCACGGTGGCCGCCTGCACCGCCGCGACGGGCGCTGCCGGGCCTTGGTCGACGACCACGTGGATGCCGTCGGCCAGGCCGGCCAGCACCAGGGTCACCGCCAGCAGGGGCACGGCGCGGTTGGCGCTCACCCGGGTGGTGGACGCCGCCACGACGACGGTGAAGACGATCACGGCCAGGGCGTTGATGTCGAAGCGGACCACCAGGCCGCGCAGGGCGACGGCGGCGAAGTGGGCGCCGGCGCCCTCCTCGGCTGCGGCACCGAAGGCCATGCCCAGGCGGCTGAGCACCAGGGGGGTGACGGTGACCAGCAGGACGGTCAGGAACAGAACGGTGGACTGGCGCCCGGTGTCGGATCTCTGCGGCACGTCGACCTCACGGCTGGGCCCGGCGGCGGGCACACTCCGTCCGATGGTGGTGGACCGGACAAGGATCGGCCGGGATCGCCGGACCTTGACAATTCACTGCCAATTAATTGGGTTGGTGGGGTCCGGGATCCGTCCCCGCCGGTTGGCAGCCGGCCCCATAGGCGTTCCCGCACGGCTCCAAGGGGGACGAAACGCCCCCCCGGGTGTATAAGAGGATTCGGGGCCGTGGCCGGCACGGAGGCCGGCCGCGCGCCCCGTCGGCTTGGGGGACCTGTTCTTGCCCGTGCCGCCCACCCGGACCGGCCGCCCACGCGCGGGCCGGCGCCGAGGCAGCGGCCCGGACCCGAAACTCCAGACCTGGGGACCGGAGGCGCGGCTGCCGGCGCGGTCTTGGGCCGACACGCAGCCGGACCGGCGCGACCCCGGGGGCGCGGCGCCGCCGCTCCCCCAGGGCCGTTATCCTGCCACCGCCCGCCGAACCGGGGGATGATCCATGGACCGTTGCCGATCCTGCGCCGGGCTGTTGCTGGCCCTGGCCCTGCCGTGCTCCGCCTTCGCCCAGGCCGGCGTTGGCGCGTCCGCCGACACCACTGCCGCGTGGCCCGACACCACCTATGCCTGGCCCGACACCGCCGCCGCCGTCCGGCTCGACAGCGTGCCCACCCTGGAGGGGGTGGACTGGAGCCTGGTCACCGGCGCCATGGCCGACAGCCTGCTGCTGTCGGGCATGGGCGTGGTGCTGGCCTTCGAGGACACGTTCTCCTTCGACCCCGGCACCGTGGACACGATGCTGGTGACGGCGCCGCGGGTCACGATCGGCGAGGTGATCGAGGCCATCGGCCGGCGCATGGAGCAGGAGTCCCGCCGCCTGCAGGAGGCCGAGTTCACGACCCTGACCACGGTGGTGGAGCGGGACATGCCCGGCCGTCACGGCGACGACTACACCGTGACCGAGACCGCCGAACGGCATCGCGTCGACCGCGAGCGGGGCGAGCGGGTGGTGCGCCTGTGGAAGCGCGAGCGCAAGGTGAAGGACGGCGTGGTGGTCGAGGAGGAGATCGACGACCGG
>JBHEPC010000247.1:0-3056 GCA_046260475.1 Candidatus Krumholzibacteriia bacterium
GCTCAAAGCCCCAGCACCGGCCGCAGCGCCGCCTCGTAGTCGGCCTTCTCGAAGCCGCCCACCCAGACCTCGCGGATCACGCCCTCGGCGTCGATCAGGAAGGTGGTCGGAATGCTCTGCAGGCCGCCGTAGGCCCGGGCCGTCTCGTACTGCTCGTCCATCAGGACGTTGGGGAAGGTCAGGTTCCGCTCGGCCAGGAACTTCGTCACGGAGCCCTTGCCGTCGCGGCCGAAGGCCACGCCCACCACCGTCAGCTGCCCGGCGTACTGGTCGTGCAGCTCCTGCAGGTGGGGCATGGCCCGCCGGCAGGGCGGGCACCAGGTGTCCCAGAAGTCCAGGATGACCGCCTGCCCCTGCAGGTCCGCCAGCCGGAGGGTGCCGCCGTCGACTCGCGGCAGGGTGAAGTCCGGCGCGGGGCCGCCCTTGGCAGCGACGGTCCCGGTGCCCGCGTCGGCACCCCGGCCGCCATCGCCGCAGCCCGCGGCGGTGACCAGGAGGATGACCAGGAGAGCGCCCGCGCGCAGGTGGGCCGGCAGCAGGATGTTCACGAGAGGAGCCTCCGTTGGGGGGTGGCCAGAAGCCGGGGCCGCGACCGCCGGCGCGGCGTGCTGCGGGCAATGTCGTCAACGCTGCGAAAATGTGCAACTACCAGCCCGGACGGGGAACCCCGACCTTGTGCCCGGCCTATTCAAGCGTATAGTAACGCCTGACCCAACCGCCCGCCCCGTGTGGGCTTCCCCCACCCCGGAGGACACCGCCCCGATGCGCATCCGTTGCCCGCGCAGCCGCCGGACGACCCGGCTCCCGGCCCTCGCCTTCGCCCTGACCACCGTGGTGGTTCTCGGCGGCGCCACCGTCGCCTCGGCCGCCGTGACCCTCGCGCTCGCGGGAGGCGACCCCGCCGCGGTGATCGGCCAGGACCTGGTCCTGGAGCTGGTCCTGCGCAGCGACGGCGCGCCCCTGGACGCGGCCACCGTCAGCGTGCGTGCCGAGAGCGCCGACGGTTTTCTGGGCGAGCCCTACCCCTTGCGGACCCTGACCGCAAGCTCCGGACCCGAACTGCGCTTCGAGTGGGCCGCCCCCGTGCCCGCCGGCACGGCGGCCGGCCCGCGCGAGCTGACCCTCCATGCCGAGGTGGCCGGTCCCGACGGTCCGGTCGCCGCCCGCTGGTCCGGCACCGTGGCCGTGGACTACGGCCAGGACTGGTCCGCCGACCGCATCACCGCGTTCATCGACCAGCGCGGGCTGCCGTTCTTCCTGGTGCTGGTGTTCGGATTCGGCATCCTGATGAGCCTCTCGCCCTGCATCTACCCCATGATCCCCATCACCCTGGCCGTGATCGGCGCCCGCAGCCAGGACAAGGGGGCGGCCCACGGCCTGGCCATGTCCGTGACCTACGTTTTGGGCATGGCCCTGGTCTACGCGATCCTCGGCGCCCTGAGCGCGACGGTCTTCAGCGGCATCACGGCCTTCATGCAGAGCCCGGTGGTGGTCGGTCCGATCGCCGTGCTGCTGGTGGTGCTGGCGTTCAGCATGTTCGGCGCCTTCGAACTGCAGGCGCCCCGGTTCATGCGCGACCGGCTGCAGGGCACCGGCGGGAGCCGCTCGGGCGTGGTGGGCGTCTTCGCCATGGGCATGGTCGCCGGCCTGGTCGCCAGCCCCTGCGTGGGCCCGTTCCTGGCCGCTTTGCTGGTGTGGGTGGCCACCACCGGCAACTGGGTGCTGGGCTTCGTCTCCCTCTTCACCTTCGGCATCGGCATGGGCCTGCTGCTGATCGGCGTGGGCACCTTCCCCGCCCTGCTGGGCTCCATGCCCCGCAGCGGCGGCTGGATGGAAACGATCAAGAAAGGCATGGGCCTGCTGCTGCTGGCCATGGCCTTCTGGTTCGTGCGCCCCGGCATCGCCCTGCCGGAGAAGGTGTTCTACCCCCTGCTGGGCGCCTCGACGATCCTCGTGGGCGTCTTCCTGGGCGCGTTCGACGCCGTGGGTGCAGGCACCGGCTGGTGGGCGCGCACGCGCAAGGGCCTGGGCATCATCGCCCTCGTGGCGGGGTTGTACCTGCTGGGCGGCTCGTTCGTGGCCCACGGCCTGCTGATGCCCTCCCCCCTGCCCGCGCCGGCGCCGACGGTGAGCGTCGGCTCGACGGCCGACCCCGCGGCGCCGACCGCTGCCGCCCGGCCGGCGGCGCTGCCGGACAAGGTGCCCTGGGAGCTGGTGCGCACGGGCGAAGGGGCGCGGGCCTTCCTGGACGAGCGGCTGACCGCCGCCAAGGCCGCCGGCCGCCCGGTGATGATCGACTTCTGGGCCGAGTGGTGCGTCTACTGCAAGAAGCTGGACAAGGCGGTGTGGAACGAGCCCGCGGTGGTCGCCGAGTCCCTGCGCTTTGCGACCATCAAGGTGGACGCCACCGCCCCGGACGACGAGGAGATGGCGGCCATCAAGGCGGGCTGGGACGTGGCGGGGCTGCCGCGCGTGGTGTTCATCGACAGCCGCGGCGAGTACCTGGCCGGCCGCGCCACCGGCTTCCTGACGGCACCGGAGATGCTCGCGCGCATGCAGTCGATCCGCTGAGCCGGGCGCGCCGCCGCGCGGGCCCCGGGCCACGGTGCCCGGGTCCCGCGCGGCCGGGACGCGCCGTCTACTGGAAGCGGACCTCGGAGCGGTAGTCGACGTCGAAGACCTTCAGCGGCCCCGAGAAGTCGTTCTCCGTGAGGATCTCCGGCATCCCGTCCCCGTCGATGTCCAGCAGTTCGATCCGCGAGTAGAACGCCTCGTCCTCCCACTCCACGTCGCCGGAGACCGAGTCCAGCACCTGGCCCGAGTTCAGGACGATCTCCACACGCCCGTCGCCGTCCACGTCCCCGCAGCGGACCATCGTGGCCTCGTACTCGCGGATGCTGGTGAACTCGCGGGTGAAGTTGACGCCGTCCACGTAGTTGAGCCGGCGGTCGGCCAGCAGCACGATCTCATGGGCGGCATCGTCGTCCACGTTCGCGATGGTGAAGCAGGAGATGGACTGGTACTCGCTGGGCAGGGATTGCCAGACCAGGGCGTAG
>JBHEPC010000255.1:0-6910 GCA_046260475.1 Candidatus Krumholzibacteriia bacterium
GAGGATGCCCATCAGCGCCGGCCGGGTCTCGTCCCGGGAGACGGAGTAGCTGGTCTCGTTGATCATGTCGATGAGGGAGCCCGCGGCCAGTTCGAGGCCGTTCTTCTCCTCGAGCTGCTTGAGCTTCGGGTACTCCTCGACGTTCATCGTGTTCTCGGTCAGCCGCGCCTTGCCGCAGTCCAGGCGGATCTGCTCGCCCTTCTGGGCGATGGTCACCTGGCCGGGCCGCAGGCTGCGCACGAAGGGCACGAACTTCACCGCCGGGATGGCCACGCGACCCTCGTCCTTGATCTCGACCTTCTCCGTGCTCGTGGTGATGGAGATGTCCAGGTTCGTCGCCGACAGGATCAGCTTGCCGCCCTTGGCCTCCATGAGCACGCAGGTCAGGATCGGCAGCGTGGTCTTGGCGGGCACGACGTTGGCGATGACGTCCAGGGCCTTCTGCAGTTCATCCTGCTGGATCGCGAACTTCACTGGGGATCCTCCGGCCAGGGTTCCGTGGGCTGCGTCGGGGTGTGTCTCGCAAGGATCGCCATGATAGGAGATCGCCCGCTCTTGATCAAGTCTCTTGGATTTATAGAAAACCAGTCGTTGTTGTAGGGGCGGGGGATATGCGGAACAACTTCCCCGGCCGCGTGAAAGTGCTTTGTCTTCAACCCGTTGCAAGATCCTTGGGCGGGGGACAACCAGGCGTGGAAACGACCCCGCGATCCCCGGTTTGTCCCCCACGTCCGGGTGTCTGCCCGGACCAGCGGAATTGTCGGCCCCTTGTCCCCGCCTGTCCCCCGGGTTGTCCCAAGGTATCGCTGCGCACACGCTGCAGCCCCGGACGGCGCACCCCTTCCCGCAGGGTTCGTGCCCGCGGCGGCGGCGCGAGCCGGTTCGCACTCAGCGGCAGACAGCCAGGTTGGCGACGATGGGCGCGATCAGGGGACCGTCCACCTGCCAGGGACCGAGGCGCCGGTCCATCTCCGCGACGATGGCCGCCTCGGCTGCGGCCCAGGTGGCGGCGTCGGCCGCGGCCGGCGGCAGATAGCGCAGGAAGGCGGCGGCGAAAACCCCCGCCGACGGGTGGGCGGTGCGCACGCTGACCCGCGTGACCGAGATCCGTGCGAACGCCGAGCCCAGGACGGCGCGCAGGTCGTGCTCCTCGGGCAGGGCGAAGGGAGCGGCGACGAAGGCGCCGGCGCCGGGGCCCAGGTGCCGCTGCAGCACGTCGCGCAGGGCCAGGTAGAAGGGGCAATCGGCGATGTGGGTCCAGCACATGACCGCGACGCGGCCACCCGGGGCGGTGACCCGGCGCATCTCCGCCACCACGGCGGCCGGCTCGGCGGCGAACTGTAGGCCCTGGTGGCAGAGCACGAGGCTGAAGGCGCCGTCGGCCAGGGGCAGCCGGCCCATGTCGGCCCGGATCCAGGCGGCCGGGGCCTGCCCGGTGTAGAGGGTGGCGGCCTTCTTCAGGATGTTCGGTCCGATGTCGACGCCGCAGACGCGGCCGCGCGGGCCGGCCAGCATGCCGGCCTTGCAGGCGCCGAGGCCGCTGCCGCAGGCCAGGTCCAGCACCGAGTCGCCGGTGTGGGGCCGCGCGGCCGCGATCAACTGCCGCACCGACGGCTCGAAAACGTTGGCATCGAAGGAGTAGGTCGGGCGATGCCCTTCACCCGCCCCCATGTCAGTTCCGGGACCGGATCCGGTCCATGAGGTCCCGCACCGCGCCCCGGAAGCGGGGATCCCGTTCCATGTCCTCGGTGATCCTGCGGCAACCGTGGGCGACGGTGGAGTGGTCGCGGCCGCCGAAGGCGCGGCCGATTTGGTTGAGGGAGGCGCCGGTCATCTCCCTGGCGAGGTGCATCGCGATCTGACGGGCCCGGGCCAGGTCCTGGGTGCGTCGTTTGGACTTGATCTGATCGACGGTCACACCGTGGACGTCCGCGACCACGGTCATGACATCGGCGATCTTCACGGGTCCGGGCAAGTTCCCCTGGATGAAGGAGGAGAGGACCTCCGAGGCCATCTCCAGGGTGATCTCACGCCCTGTCAGGCTCGCGAACGCCAGCAGACGAATCAGCGCCCCCTCAAGGCGGCGGATGTTGTCGGTGACGCGCTCGGCGATGAAGCCGATCACGTCGTCGGGGATGTAGATCGCGTTGACCTCGACCTTGCGCCTGAGGATGGCGATGCGCGTCTCGAGGTTCGGCGGCTGGATGTCGGTGATCAGCCCCCACTCGAAGCGCGAACGCAGCCGTTCCTCCAGCGTGGTGATCTCCTTGGGGGAGCGGTCGCTGGTCAGCACGATCTGCTTCTTCAGGTCGTAGAGCGCGTTGAAGGTGTGGAAGAACTCCTCCTGGGTCGATTCCTTGCCCGCCAGGAAGGCGACATCGTCGACCAGGAGCACGTCCACGCTGCGGTACCGGAGCTTGAAGTCCGGCGTCCGGTTCTCCTTGATCGACACGATCAGGTCGTTCATGAAGTTCTCGGCCGAGACGTAGCACACCCGCAGGTCGGGCTTGCGGGCGGTGACGGCGTTGCCCACCGCCTGCATCAGGTGGGTCTTGCCCAGGCCGACCCCGCCGTGGATGAACAGGGGATTGAAGTGGCCGCCCGGGTTGTTGGCCACCGCGGTGGCCGCGGCGTAGGCCAGGTCGGTGCCCGAGCCCACCACGAAGGTGGAGAAGGTGTAGTCGGGGTTCCGGTTCGTGCCCTGGCGGACGGGGCGCTCCAGCACCGCCGCCGGCGCCGCGGACCGGGCCGGGGCCCGGGCGGGCTCGTCCTCGGGGACGGCCAGCGGGGCGTCCTTCAGGGACAGGGGCCGGTTGGCCTCCTCCGCGTTGACGTCCAGGGTGAAGGAAACGTCCCGGCCGAAGTAGGCCGACCCGGCCTCGTTCAGGGTCTCGAGCTGGTGCTCGCTGAACCAGTCCCGGAAGAAGTGGTTGGGGCAGGCCACGTGGAGCAGGCCGTTGCCGCCGACGAGGGGCTTCAGGGGGGCGAACCAGGTGTTGAACGTCTGCTGCCCGACGTGCTGGCGGACACGGTCGAGGATTTCCGGCCAATGGGCATCGAGTTTGGTCACGGGAGGCGGCCCTTTCCCGGTCGGACACCCCGGCGAACACCCATGTTGTCCACAGGCTGCGGCAGGTGTAATCCCAATTAAAAAAACACCTTAAAACACTTGCAAGCCGGGGAAAGAAAAGTTATCCACAACATCGGCGGCCTGTGGATAACTTTTGTTCCCCTCCTGTGGCTTGTCGTCAGGTCGGCGAAGTTATCATGGCCCCCGGGGGCCATCAAGGGATTTCTACCGGAATATTTTGGCGAAGTCCTAACCTGCGGCGAGGCACGAAATTGCTCCGGGACAAGGTCCCGGGCGCCCGCGCCGGCGGGCCCGCCCGCTGCGCGGTCCCGGCCGCCGGGGCGGACCGGAGCCCGAACCGGGCTGGGGATAACCCGGTGTCTTTCCTTGACACTCCTGCTCCGGGGCCTTACTCTGTCGCGGCTGAATCAGGAACCGAAAAAGGAGAGATCCGTGAAGCGGACGTTCCAGCCGAGCAACCTCAAGCGAGCGCGGACCCACGGCTTCCGCAAGCGCATGTCCACGCGCGCGGGCCGCCTGGTCCTGAAGCGCCGCCGCGCCAAGGGGCGCAAGCGTATCGCGGCCTGAGGTGCCGGACCGGGACCGCATCGAATGGCGGTCTTTGGTGCATAAAACGGAATTCCAAAAGGTCTACACGGAAGGCGTCAAACGAGTGGGGCGCCTTCTCGTGGTTTACCTGTTGACGGCCGATGACCTGGCGCGCGCCGTGGTGGCCAGCCGGAAGGTCGGGGGGGCGGTCCGTCGCAACCGCGCGAAGCGCCTGTTGCGCGAAGCCCACCGGACCGGCATCCTGTCCCGGCGCGACGAGGTCATGGGCTTGCGCGCGAGGTTCTTCCCGGACCCGGCGGGCGCGGACCCTGTCGCGGAGCGGGTCGGCGGCGAGGGCCTGTGGGTCGTGCTGGTCGCCCGCCAGCGCATCGTCGACGCGACGAGCCGCGAGGTGCGGGCCGAACTCGACGCCCTGTTGACCCACTGACCCGCGGAATCCTCGAAACCGGTGCCGATCGCCCCATCCTGTACCTCCTGTCCCGGGGCGGGGCACCAGCGGGAAGTCACACCGGATGTCTCTGTGGCGTCTGCCCTACCTGCTGATCCTCGTCTACCGGCGCCTGCTGTCGCCGCTGCTGCCGGCGACCTGCCGGTTCCATCCCACGTGCTCGGCCTACGCGATGGAGGCCTTGCGGGTCCATGGCCTGGGGCGGGGCATGCTGCTGGCCATCCGGCGCGTCGCCCGCTGCCACCCCTGGCACCCCGGCGGGGTGGACCCGGTGCCCCCGGCCCGGTGCCGCGGCGGCTGCGCCCTGCCTGACCCATCCCCGACCCACGGAGAAACCGCCCATGGATAGGCGCACCGTCCTGGCCTTCGTCCTGATCTTCGTCATCCTCATGGGCTCGCAGATGCTCATGGAAAAGTTCTACGGCCAGCCGGACGCGACCCCTGTCGCCGGTGACGCCGTGGAGCAGGCCGGTCCGGCCGCGACGCCACCGGCCGGGGCCGGGCCGTCGGCGGTGCAAGCCGAGACCGGCACGCCGCCCGCGGGCGCCGATCCGGCCGCGCCGCTTGCCGCCGCGGGCGACCTTGCCACCAGCGCCGAGGCCCTGCGCCTGGTCGATGAGGGCACACCCCGGGAGATCACCGTCACCACGCCCCTGTACCGGGTCGAGGTCTCCACCGTGGGCGGCCGCATCACCTCCTGGGAGGGGCTGGGTTACGACCACTGGGAGGGCGGGCCGGTGCAGCTGGTGCCCGCCGACAAGCCGCCCTTCGGGCTGGACGCGGTCCTCTTCGGCGGCACGCAACTGGACCTGGGCGCGGCGGTCTTCCGCGCCGGCGAGACGGAGCTCACCGTCACCGGAGGGATCCGCTCCCTGCCCCTGTTCGTGTCCCTGGCCGGCGGCATGGAGGTGCGCAAGACCTACACCTTCCACGCCGACAGCTACCACATCGACGTGGACTACGCCCTGGTGGCGGTGGACGGCGGCCCCACCCGCCGGGCCCTGGAGCTGCTGGGCCGGCCGGAGGATTTCCGCTTCGGCTGGAACCAGGGGATCAACCCCACCGAGCGCAACCAGAAGATGGAAGAGTCCGCCATGCGCGCGGTGGCCCGCGTCGGCGACGAGTACGTCTACAAGAAGCTGATGGATCTGAGGAAAGGTGAAGCGAAGGTGCAGGAGCAGCGGCGCGGCTCGGTCCGCTTCGCCGGCCTGCAGGACCGCTACTTCACCATCGTGGGCATCGTCCCCTGGGAGCAGGGGGAGGCGGTCGAAGGCACGATCCGGCTCGGCGGGGACCAGGGGTTCAATGCCCAGAGCTGGTCCATCGACGTGCCGGCGCGGCGCGGCACCGGCGGCGACGTCGCCGTGGCGAGCTTCGATCTTTACATCGGCCCGCAGGAGGCCGAACTGCTCAGCGTCTACGACCACGGTCTGGAAGAATCCATGGAACTGGGCTGGAAGCTCTTCCGCCCCCTCGCGGAGATCGTCCTGGTGGGGCTGAAGTGGATGCACCAGTACATCCCGAACTACGGGGTGATCATCATCATCTTCTCGGTGCTGACGAAGCTGGCCTTCTATCCGCTGACGCGGAAGTCCACCGAGTCGATGAAGAAGATGCAGGAGCTGCAGCCCAAGCTGAAGGCCCTCAAGGAGAAGCACAAGGAAAACCGGGAGAAGCTGAACGAGGCGACGATGAAGCTGTACAAGGAGGAGAAGGTCAACCCCATGGCCGGCTGCCTCCCGCTGCTCGTCCAGTCGCCGGTGTTCATCGCCCTCTACCAGGCGCTGAACCACACGATCGCCCTCCGCGGCCAGCCGTTCGTGCTGTGGATAACGGATCTGTCCCAGCCCGACGCCCTGACGCAGCTGCCCTTCGCGCTGCCGTTCCTGGGCGCCGACCTGAACGTGCTGCCGATCCTGATGGCCGTCGCCATGTACTTCCAGACCAAGATGACCCCGACCGGCGTCGCGGGCGGCCAGATGGCCGTCATGAACACGATGATGCCGCTGATCATGGTCTTCATCTTCTACAACATGCCGTCGGGACTGGTCCTCTATTGGCTGGTCAACACGATCATGCAGGCCTACCAGAGCTGGCAGATCCACCGCACGGCGCCGAGTCAAGGAGTGCAAACAGCATGACCGACAAGGTTGAAATCCAAGGCAAGACCGTCGACGAGGCGGTCAGCGAAGCCCTGCTGCGCATGGGCGCCCGCAGGGACGAGGTCGATGTGACCGTGCTCGAGGAGCCCAAGAACGGACTCTTCGGTTTCCTGGGCGGCCGGCCCGCCCGTGTGATCGTGCGGCGGCGCGCCGGCGGTGCCGCCCGGCGGGGCCGCGCGGGCGATTTCCGCGTGGACAGCACCGACCACCCGGCCCACACGCTGGGCAGCGGCGACGGCAAGGGAGGCCAGCGGCGCCGGGGCGGCCGCGGCCGCGGTGGCGAGCGCGAGGACCGCGATGGTTCCCGCGGCGGCCGCGGCGGCAGCCGGGGCGAAGGCCGCACCGGGGCCGACGGCGACAAGCGTACCGAGGCCAGGGTCGAGAACAAGGGCGAGAACAGGAACGAGGCCAAGGGCGAGAACCGCGGCGAGAACCGCGGCGGCCGCGGCCGGCGGCGTGAGGACGAGGGCGCTGACGAGCGCGGTGCCCCGCGCCCGGCCGCCCAGGCGGCGACCGAGCCGGTCCTGCCCGCGGCGACCGACACCGACGAGGCCGGGGACACGACCCGCGCCCCCGCATCGACCCAGGCTGACGAGGCCATCGCCACGGGCATCAAGTCCACGGTCTACGCCCAGCCGAAGCGGGGCGTGGCCGAGGATG
>JBHEPC010000266.1:0-7035 GCA_046260475.1 Candidatus Krumholzibacteriia bacterium
CCCGCAGGCCCAGGCGGCGCATGGTCTCCTCCTCCACCTCGGGGTCGAGGTGGGCCAGGGTGCCGACCGCGCCCGAGAGCTGGCCGTAACCGATCTCCTGTTGGGCCCGGTCCAGGCGCCGCAGGCTCCGCTCGAGGGCGGACCAGTAGACCAGCAGCTTCAGGCCGAAGGTCGTGGGCTCGGCGTGGATGCCGTGGCTGCGGCCGATCATCACCGTGCCGCGGTGCTCGACGGCCCGGCGCTCGACCGTGTCCAGCAGCGCGACCAGGGCGGTGCGCAGCACGGCGCCGGCCTGGCGGATCTGCAGGGCGAAGCTGGTGTCCAGCAGGTCGCTGCTGGTCATGCCCTGGTGCACGAAGCGGCTGGCCGGGCCCACGTGCTCGGCCAGGGAGGTCAAAAATGCGATGACGTCGTGCTGGACGGTCTGCTCGATCTCCAGCACGCGCGCGGTGTCGAAACCGCCCCTGGTGCGGATCTCCCGCGCCGCGTCGGCGGGGATCTGGCCCCGGTCGGCGCGCACCTCGCAGACCACGGTCTCCACCTCCTGCCACAGGCGGAAGCGGTTCTCGTCCGACCAGATGGCCGTCATCTCAGCGGAGGCGTAGCGGGCGATCATGGGCGCTCCACGCCCCGGGGCGACGCCGGGGCAGGGTCGGGCAAGGGCGGCTTGGCCGCCCGCCGGTGGGCCGTGACGGGAAAGGGCGAATCTATCCCGGCGCCGCGGGCCGGTCAAGGGCGCCCGGCCGCGGCGGGCGCCGCCCAAGATCGTCCTTTCGCCGCCGTGCGGCGCGCCTTACCATGGCGGCCGGACACGCGCCGGGGCTGCCTGGAACGTCCGACGCCTTGCCACCTGCCGGACCTGCGGCTCCGCCGCCGAGGAACCCGCCGATGACCGCGCCGTCTGCCCGCCCCGCCCGCGCCCCCCTGGACCGGGTCGGCCTGCTGAACCTCCTGGTGGTCTACGTGGTGTGGGGCAGCACCTACCTCGCCATCCGCGTGGCGGTGCGCGAGGGCGCCGGCTTCCCGCCCTTCTTCATGGCCATGATGCGGGTGGCGGTGGCCAGCGCGTTCCTGCTGGGCTGGGCGCGTCTGAAGGGCGAGCGCCTGCGCCTGACCCGCGCCGAGTTCCTGCTCCTGGCCGGCAGCGGCGTGCTGCTGTGGGTGGGCGGCAACGGCCTGGTGACCTGGGCGGAGATGCGCGCCTCCAGCGGCCTGGCCGCCCTGCTGGTGGCGGCCATGCCCATCTGGGGCGAGCTGATCAGCATGGTCGTCGACCGGCGCCCGCCGTCGGCGCGCATGGGCGGCGCGATCCTGCTGGGCTTCGTGGGCGTGGGCCTGCTGACCTGGCCCATCCTGCGCACGGGCGTGCGGGCGGACGTGCTGGCGGTGGTGGCGTTGCTCCTGGCGCCGCTGTTCTGGGCCATGGGCTCGATCTGGTACCAGCGGCGCCGGACCGACCTCTCGACCCGCGCCGTATCGGGCTGGCAGCAGCTGCTGGGCGGCGCCGGCTTCCTGGTGGTGGTGCTGCTGCGCCGCGAACCGCTGCCCGCGCCCACGGGCGAGGCCTGGCTGGCCTGGCTCTACCTGACGGTCTTCGGCTCGGTGATCGCCTTCACCAGCTACATGACCACCCTCAGGCGGCTGCCCTACCGCATCGTCGTCACCTACGCCTACGCCAACCCAGTGATCGCCGTGCTTTTGGGCTGGCTGATCCTGGGCGAGGCCGTCACGGCCTGGACCCTGGCCGGGGCGGCGCTGGTGGTGACGGGCGTGGCCGGCATCTTCAACAACCGCGACTGATTCCGGAGCGGATATATCCTACTGATATGATCGAGTTATAATCGGCTATATTCTTGACCGGCATACGCTTTCGGTCCTACGGTTGCCCCGAGGGGAGAACCGAACAGGACCGCAAGGAGTGCATGCCATGATACCTTCCGCCCTGACCATGCTGCTGCTGGCCGCCGCGGCCGCTGCCGGCCCCGCCGGGGGCACCGCCCTGGGCTCGCGCAGCTACGACGACTACGAGAAGCCCGCCGTCTGCGCCAGCTGCCACGACGACATCTTCCAGCAGTGGACCCAGGCCATGATGAGCCAGGCCTACACCCACCATTGGGACGAGATCGAGTACTTCGAGCTGGCGGTCCGCCACGCCGAACGGGAGGAGTTCGTCGCCGGCGTGAAGGCCGACTGCAACGGCTGCCACACGCCGCTGGCCTACCTGGCCGGCGACGTCCCGCCGCCCAGGCCGGAGGCCGGCAGCCGCGCCAACGAGTCGGTCAGCTGCGACTTCTGCCACACCGTCACCGGTTTCGAGGGCGACACCCCCTACAACTTCAACTGGATCAGCGAGCCCGGCCGCCTCAAGCAGGGCCCCAAGCCGGGGGTGGTCTCGCCCCACCATGACACGGTGGAGAACGATTTCCTGAAGACCGGCGACTTCTGCGGCACCTGCCACAACGAGATGAGCGGCTACGGCGTCTGGGTCAAGTCGACCCACCTGGAGTGGAAGGAAGGCCCCTACTTCGCCCAGGGGGTCCACTGCCAGGACTGCCACATGCCCAAGGCGATGGCCCGCGCGGCGTCGATGGTCGCGCCGGCCATGGTGGCCCAGCACCTGTTCCACGGGGCCCACGACCCGGGCAAGCTGAACGGTTCCATCGAGGTGCTCATGAACCCGCTGGAACGCGAGATCCCCTGGGACGGCACCGCGGTGGTGAACGTGCAGCTGTTCAACGGCAAGTGCGGCCACAAGGTGCCCTCGGGCTCGGTGGAGGACCGCATCATGTGGCTGCACGTGACAGCCACCGACAGCGAGGGCAGAACCTGGCATCTGCCCGTGGACGCCAAGGGCTTCGACGGCGAGGAGTACACCATCGCCGCCGACGTGCTCGCCTACCAGGACCTGGGCATCGCCCTGGACCAGCCCGACTTCCCCGGGGTCCAGCGCGACGGCGTGGCCCTGGACGAGATGGACGTGGGCGACCGCATCTTCCGCATGGCCTACTTCGACCCGCAGGGCCGCATGACCATGCAGCAGTGGAACACCAAGAGCCTGGGCGCCGACTACCGCATCGGCCCGCGCGAGACCAAGGTCGAGACCTTCACCTGGACGCTGCCCGAGGACATCGCCTTCGGCCGCGTCGAGGTGCGGGCGCAGCTCAACTACCAGCTCCTGGTCCAGCCGGTGGCCGATTTTCTGGAGGTGCCGGCCGATGAGACGGTCATCGAGGTCATCAACACCGCCTCGACCTGGTTCGAGGTCTACGAATAGGAAGGATGACGCCATGAAGACCCTGAAGCTCCTGGCCGCCGCGCTCGCTGTCCTGGTGGGTGCCGGCGCCCTGCTGCCGGCCGACGCCGAGGCGATCCCCGCCTTCGCGCGCCGCTACAAGCTCAGCTGCACCACCTGCCACGCGCCGTTCCCGCGGCTCAAGGATTACGGCAACGAGTTCGCCGCCGACGGCTTCTATATCCCCGAGGAGGAGCGCGAACGCGACTACGTGTCCGCGGGCGACGACCTCATGCACCTGAACCGCGACTTCCCGATGGCCGTGCGCTTCGACGCCTTCGCCACCTACGAGCAGGACGCGGACGTCACGACGGACCTGCAGATGCCGTTCGGGTTGAAGCTGCTGTCGGGCGGCCCGCTCGCCAAGAACGTGGGCTACTACTTCTACTTCTTCATGTACGAGACCGGCGAGGTGGCCGGGATCGAGGACGCCTACATCCACTTCAACGACCTGGGCGGCGTCCCCTTCGACGTGATGGTGGGGCAGTTCCAGATCTGCGACCCCCTGATGAAGCGCGAGCTGCGCCTGACCTACGAGGACTACCAGATCTACAAGGCGCAGATCGGCGACGTGGTGGGCAACCTCACCTACGACCGTGGCCTGCTGGTCACCTACGAAGTGGGCGCGACCGGCACCGGCCTGGTGGGCATGCTCGTCAACGGCAACGGCAAGCGCGCGGCCGTCGAAGGCGCCTTCGACAGCGACAAGGACAAGAACTTCGCGGGGCGCATCGCCCAGCCGCTGGGGGGCTTCCTGCAGGTGGGGTACTTCTATTACGCGGGCCAGGAGCGGCAGGACACCGGTGACGGCCTCTTCAAGAACGGCCTGCACTACCACGGGCCCGACCTGGTGGCGGGCAACGGGACGCTGGACCTGACGCTGCAGTACCTGCAGCGACGCGACTCGAACCCGAAGTTCATCGACGAGGCGACCACGGTCGAGACCGACGGCATCGTGGCCGAACTGGTGTTCAGCCCCCACCAGGACCGGTCGCGCACCTACGGCACGTTGCTCTACAACCGCATCGACTCCGACCTGGACAAATACGACTACGAATCCTACACTGCCAGCCTGACCTACCTGCTGGCGCGCAACCTCCGCGGCACCCTCGAGTACACCTGGGACGCCGAGCGGGAGCTCAGCCGCGGCGGGATCGGGCTGGTGGCCGCGTTCTGACCTGCACCCGGAACCGGACACCGCAGAGGAAGGGGCCGCCGGGCCCCTTCCTCACGTTCCCCACCGGCCCTAGCGGCGGGGCCGGCCCAGGGCCACCACCACCGCCCCACTGCGCCCGTCACGCGCCGCCCCCTCGGGCACCGTCACCGCCAGCGCGTCGCCCGAGGCGGGCAGGAACCCGGCGTCCCGCAGCGGCAGGGTCAGCAGGACCAGGCCCGCCTCGCCACAGGCGTAGCAGCCCCGCCGGCCGGCGGGCAGGTCGAAGACGTCCGAGACGACGCGCACCCGGAACCGGGCGCCCGCGGCGGGCAGGTCGCCGCCGGCCTGCAGCAGCAGGAACGACAGGCTGGCCCGCTCCTTGGGCAGTTTGGCCGCGCGGCCCAGGGCCTCCAGCCAGCGGGGCGCGCCGGCGGTGTCGCAGGCGAAGTGGCACCAGGCGCCGCCCCGGCGGCCGGGCAGGGGGCAGGTCTCGGCGTGGGTGCAGGGCGCCTCCACGCGCCAGCCCCTTGCCAGGGCCGCGATCCGCAGGCGCACCAGCTGCGCCGCCGCCGGGCGCACGCCCGGCTCGATCAGCAGCAGGCGGCCGCCGGGCGTCACCATCCGTTCCCAGCCCAGGACCAACCGCTCATGCTCCTGCACGTCCGGTCCGCGGCGGCGGCCGCCGCGCTCGGGCTCCAGCTCGTTGAGCAGGTTCGCCGCCACCACCAGGTCGGCGCCGGGCCCGGTGTGGGGACCGGCCGCGCCGCGCCGCATGGCGATCTCCCAGGCGGCACCCTCGGGGCCCGCCAGGGCGGCGAAGAGGTTGCGCCCGGCCCGCAGCGCGGGCTCGGCCCGGTCGACGGCCTCGTACCGCAGGGGCAGGCCGCGCAGGTCCGGGCGGGCCAGCCACAGCGCAAGCAGGAAGGTCAGCGGGCCCGCACCCAGGTCGACCAGGCGCGCGCCCGCGGCCAGGTCCAGGGGCAGGCCGGCCAGCAGGCGGCCCTGGCGGTAGAGGTTCCAGGGCAGGAACCAGTGCAGGTAGGCGGCCAGGTGCTCCGGCCGCGCGAGGTAGTCCCGGGGCAGATCGTCCCGGTCGGTGGTCAGCAGGGCCGACAGGCGAGCCACGCCCCCGGGCAGGGCGGCCCGGTGCTTCGGCCGCAGGGGGTAAGCCTGGGCCAGCAGCCCCTCCAGGCGGGCGAGGCCGTCGACCAGCTCGGCCGACGGCCCCGGCAGCAACCGCTCGGGCCGGCGCGTCATGCGCCCAGGTGCCGGCCCGGCACCAGGTGGCCGGTGACGTACTCAGCGACGGCGTCCTCCAGTTCGGTCACCGGTGCGGCGTAACCCGCGGCGCGCAGCTTGGCCATCTCGGCCTCGGTGTGGTACTGGTACCGGCCCTTCAGGTGCTCGGGCATGGGCACGTACTCGATGGCGGGCTCGCGCCCGAGGGCCCTGAAGATGGCGCCGATCAGGCGGTTCCAGCTGTTGGCCTCGCCGGTGCCCACGTTGAAGATCCCGTTGGCGCCGCGGTGCTCGCCGCACCACAGGGTCATGGCCACGGCGTCCTTCACGTAGATGAAGTCCCGCTGCTGGCCGCCGTCCGGGTACGCGGGCCGGTCCGAGGTGAACAGGCGGACGAAGCCCCGGTCGCGGATCTGCTCGTAGCCCTTGCAGACCATCGAGCGCATCTCGCCCTTGTGCCACTCGTTGGGGCCGTAGACGTTGAAGTACTTCAGGCAGGCGATCTCACCGAGCAGGTTGCCGGTGCGGGCCCACAGGTCGAACTCGTGCTTGGAGCGGCCGTAGAGGTTCAGCGGCTCCAGCTCGTCCAGCCGCGCGTGGTCGTCGGCGTAGCCGCGGCTGCCGTCGCCGTAGGTGGCGGCGCTGGAGGCGTTGACGAAGCGCACGCCCGAGTTCACGGCCGCCAGGCAGAGCTCGCGGGTGTAGCCCAGGTTGTTCTCCGCCAGGTAGTCCCAGTCGGTCTCGGTGGTGCTGCTGCAGGCGCCCAGGTGGTAGAGGGTCTCCAGCTGCCGGGCGTTGGCCGGCTGGGCCAGCCAGGCCCGGAAGGCCTCCTTGTCCAGGTAGCGCGCCCAGCGCAGGGGCGCGAGGTTGGCGCTGTCGCCGCCGTCGGCGGCCAGATCGACGACGATGAGGTCGTCGCGGCCGCGCCGGTTCAGCTCCCAGACGATGTTGCTGCCGATGAAACCGGCCGCACCGGTGACCGCGATCATGGGGGCCTCCTAGAAGAACCGCTTGGCCAGGCCCAGGGCGCCCTGCTTCCAGGGCACGCGGTGCGACACCCCGGACTGGTCCGCGAATTCGTCGACGTGCTCCAGGTACCACTCGAAGTTGCGGATGAGCGCGTCCCGGTTGGAGTGACGCGGCGCGTAGCCCAGCACCTGCTCCGCCTTCGCGATGGAGACGAACGAGTCCTTCGCCGCGGTCTCGTACACCCAGGGGTACAGGGGCGAGAGATTCAGCCGGTCCAGCAGGCGCAGGGTCCAGATCACGGGCCAGGCGGGGAAGCCCTTGACCTTCTTGCCGTGGCCGGCGTGGTCCAGCACCGCCTGCCAGTCCTGTCCCATCGTCG
>JBHEPC010000270.1:0-3382 GCA_046260475.1 Candidatus Krumholzibacteriia bacterium
CCCGCAGCTTGGCGGCGAGACGGTCCAGCTGTCTGTCCCGGTCACGCTCCATGGGCTGCCTCCCTTCCTTCGCTCAGCATGGTTCTCAACAGCCGGCGCGCCCGGTGCAGGTGGGCCTTGACGGTGCCGACGGCGACGCCCAGCAGATCGGCGATCTCGGCGTGGGTGTAGCCCTCGACGTCGTGCAGGACGTAGACCGTCCTGCCCCCCTGCGGCAGGCGCGCCACGGCGCGCTCGAGATCAATGGCCAGCAGCAGGGGCACGACGCCCCCCGTGGCCGTGGCCCCGGGACCCGCGGCGGCGGTGCGGACGGTCTCGTCCGGGGCCGTTTCCCCGGCCAGCCGTTCCAGCAGCTGCGCGCCGCGGTTCCGCGCACGGAAGCGATCCCGCCAGAGGTTCACCGCGACGCGGCCCAGCCAGCCGCCGAGGCTGCCCTGCCCCGTGTAGCCGGCCAGCCGGAACCAGACCTTGACGAAGGTGTCCTGAGCCAGGCCCTCCGCCTCGACCCGGTCGCCCGTCAGGCGCAGGCACAGGCCGTGGACCCGGGCGGAGTGGCGCCGGTAGATCTGCTCGAACGCCGCCCGGTCGCCGGCGACGGCCCTCTCGCAGAGGGCCAGGTCGGCGGCGTGGGCGGCCTCCGGGGAGAGGTCCGGTCGCGGGTCTTTCCGTTCGGGTCCGTGCATAACCTGCCTTTCGCGCGGTGGCGGTCCCTGGGGATCGCTTCTTGATTATGACGCTCGTCACCCCCCGGAGGGTTTAGTGCCTCGGCAAGAATCGCCGCCGCTGGCTCCCTGCCGGTGCCGCTTTCGCAGTTGACATCCGGTCCCATTCCGGACTACTTGAACCCAGGTTCCTGCCGCGCGGCCCCGCCGCGCCCGCCGAAAGGTCCGCGTCATGATTCCCTCCCGGCCGACAGGCAAGCGCCGCCGGCACACGCCCCAGCGCCAGGTGATCCTGGAGGAGCTCACCGACCTCCACACCCACCCGACGGCTGCCGAATTGTACGCCCTGGTGCGTCGGCGGTTGCCCCGCGTCAGCCTGGGCACGGTCTACCGCAACCTCGAGGTGCTGTGCGAGGACGGCCTGGCCCTGAAGCTGCCCCTGGCGGGCAGCGATACCCGCTACGACGGCAACACCGCGTCCCACGACCACGTGCGCTGCACCGGCTGCGGCAGCCTGCGGGACCTGCCCCCGGGCACGGCGGCGTTCAGGCCGGATGTGCCCGCCGAGGTCGGCGGCTTCCTCGTCGAGGGCTACCGCCTGGAGTTCATCGGCCTGTGCCCCTGCTGCCGGGCCGACGCCGGCGTTCCGGGCCACGATCCCGGGGCCTGACCTTCCCGACACCCGATCCGCGCGGCCCGCGGGGCCGCCCCTGAGCGTCCGTCACAGTGCGGCTCCCGCCGCCGAACCGTCAACGTCAAGCCGACAAGAGGAGAACCTCCGATGGAGAACCTGGACTTCGATTTCATCCCCGTGCCGCTGGTCTCGACCGAAGCCCCCGACTTCACCGCCAAGGCCGTGCTGCCGGACAACAAGTTCAAGGACGACTTCAGCCTCAGCGACTTCCGCGGCAAGTACGTGGTGCTGTTCTTCTACCCGCTGGACTTCACCTTCGTCTGCCCCAGCGAGATCATCGCCTTCGACAAGCAGCTGAGCGAGTTCAAGGAGCGCAACGTCGAGGTCATCGGCGTCTCCACCGACAGCCACTTCAGCCACCTGGCCTGGAAGAACACCCCGGTCGAGAAGGGCGGCATCGGCAACATCCAGTTCCCCCTGGTCGCCGACTTCGACAAGACCATCAGCCAGGACTACGGCCTGCTGCTGGAGGGCGGCATGGCCCTGCGCGGCACCTTCCTGATCGACAAGAAGGGCGTCGTGCAGCACGCGACCGTCAACAACCTGGGCCTGGGCCGCAACATCGACGAGATGGTCCGCCTGGTGGACGCCCTGCAGCACCTGGAGGAGCACGGCGAGGTCTGCCCGGCCAACTGGTCCAAGGGCAAGACGGCCATGAAGCCGACCGCCGAGGGCGTGGCCGACTACCTGAGCAAGAACAAGTAGCCCCCTTCGGCACCGGCACAGGGGCCCGCCCCGATCGGGGCGGGCCCTTCCTGTCGCGGCCCGCCGGTGCTAGACTGGCGGCAACGGAGGGAGCGACCCGGCCATGGCCCACATCCTGATCGCCGGCGCCGGCTACGTCGGCCTCGCCCTGGCGCAGCTGCTGCGCGACGCCGGGCACGCCGTCACCGGCCTGAAGCGCACGCCCCCGGTGGCCGACCACGGCCTCGCCTGGCTGGCCGCCGACGTCACTCGGCCCGAGACCCTGGCCGGCCTGCCCGGGGACCTGGACGCGGTGGTCTGCGCCCTGGCGCCCGGCGGCCGCAGCGAGGCGGCCTACCGGGAAATCTACATCGACGGGACGGCCAACCTGCTGGCCGCCCTGCCCCGCCCGGACCTGCCCTTGCTGCTGGTCTCCTCGACCGGAGTCTACGGCCAGGACGCGGGCGAGTGGGTGGACGAGCGGACGCCGCCCGCCCCGGCCACGGCCACCGGGCGGGTGCTCCTGGAGGCCGAGCAGCGGGTGCTGGTCGACCGGCCCGCGGCGACCGTCGTGCGCTTCAGCGGCATCTACGGACCGAGGCGCACCTGGCTGGCCGAACGGGTGCGGGCCGGGCATCCGGTGCAGAGCGACCCGCCCTCCTACACCAACCGCATCCACCGGGACGATTGCGCCCGGGTGCTGGCCTGGCTGCTGGCCCGCCGCCTGGCGGGAGAGATCCTGCCGCCGTTGCTGCTGGCCAGCGACGACGACCCGGCGCCCCTGGCGGAGGTGGCGGCCTGGATCGCCGAGCTGCTGGACGTTCCGGCCCCGCCCGCCGCGCCCGGCGACCCCCACGCCGGCAGCAACAAGCGCTGCCGCAACGACCTGCTGAAGGATCTGGGCTACACGTTCCTGTTCCCGAGCTACCGGGACGGGTACGAGGACCTGCTGGATTGAGGACGCGCGCAGCAGGGAAGGAGCACGGCATGAGGTTCGGCATCGGCCTGGTGGTGACGGCCGCGGCGCTGCTGGCCGGCTGCGGCGGCAGCAGCGCCGGCAAGGCCAGCACGGCCGGCACGGACCCCCTGGCCGCCACGGCCTGGAGCCTGACGGCGCTGCCCGGCGCGGAGCTGCCCGCAGCGGTCGCGGTCACGGCGCAGTTCCACGAGGGGCGCCTCGGCGGCAGCGCCGGCTGCAACCGCTACTTAGCCGACTATGAGGTCCGGGGCGACAGCCTGCGCGTCGGGCGCGCGGGCATCACCAAGATGATGTGCCCGGACCCGCAGATGGCGGTCGAAAGCGCGTTCCTGGCCGCCCTGGCGGACGTGGCGACCTTCACCC
>JBHEPC010000277.1:0-7384 GCA_046260475.1 Candidatus Krumholzibacteriia bacterium
GGGCCCGCCTGGGCTACTCGTTCGTCTACCTGAGCGACGAGTTCTACCTCCTGGCCGACCAGCCCTTCCCGCCGACGGCCAGCTACGACGGCTTCTGGCAGGTGGACAACGCCATCGGCCTGACCCCGCGCCTGCGCGACACCTGGAGCCAGGAGCTGCAGTGGGCCGCCGAGGACGGGACTCCGCCCCGCGCGCCCCTGACGGTGCTGACGGGGCAGCTGGCCGCCCGGGCCTGGGGACGGGAATTCGCGCCGGTCCTGGTGGCGGCCGGCGCCCCGCCGGTCGAAGTTGTGGGGGTGGAGAACCGCTTCTACGGCCACACCGTCACGGTGGCGGGGCTGCTGGCGGGGGCGGACCTGAGGCGGGCCCTGCTGGCGCTGCCGCCCGAGCCCCGGCGGCGGGTGGTGCTCTCGCCGCGGGTCTTCAACGCCGACCTGCTGACTCTCGACGGGCTGACCTTGGAGGAGCTCGCCGCCGGCTCGCCCCACGAGGTCCTGGTGGGCGAGGAGGACGGCTTTGTTGATTTCTGGGTGCACCTGGGCTAGTTTCGCGGCGCAGCGGGCGCGGCGGACGGCCGGGCCCGCCTGTCCCTGACCCGCCGCCCGACGCGGCGCCGAGGTTCCCGTGTCCCTGCGCACCGTCGCCATCGTCGGCCGCCCCAACGTGGGCAAGTCGACCCTCTTCAACCGCATCCTGGGCGAGCGGCGCTCGGTCGTGCACGAGACCGCCGGCGTGACCCGCGACCGGGTCAGCGAGACCACCGACTGGGCCGGCCACCCCTTCATCCTCTTCGACACCGGCGGCATCATCCCCTTCGGCGAGACCGTCAGCGAGTTCGACGCCGTGGTCACCGAGATCGCGCGCCTGGCCATCAAGGACGCCGACGTGGTGATCCTGCTGGTGGACGCCAAGGTGGGCCCCATGGCCTGGGACGAGGCCATCGCCCGCGACCTCCGGCGCGAGAACAAGCCGGTGGTGCTGGCGGTCAACAAGGTCGAGCGGGACAGCGACCGCGCCCAGCTCCACGATTTCCACTCCCTGGGCCTGGGCGAGCCCCACGGCATCAGCTCCCTGCACGGCCACGGGGTGGGCGACCTGCTGGACGAGGTGGTCAAGGGCTTCCCCCAACACGAGGTGGACGACCCCAGCGACTGCCGCATCGCCATCCTGGGCCGCCCCAACGTGGGCAAGTCCTCGCTGCTGAACCTGCTGGTGGGCCGCAGCGAGGCCCTGGTCAGCGAGACCCCGGGCACCACCCGCGACTCCATCCACACGGACCTGCAGTGGCACGGCCACAGCCTGCGCCTGATCGACACGGCCGGGCTGCGCCGCAAGTCGAAGGTCTCCGAGGCCGTGGAGTTCTTCAGCAACATGCGCACCCTGCGCTCGCTGGACCAGTGCGATGTGGCGGTGTTCGTCATCGACGCCGCCGCCGGCCCGGTGGCCCAGGACTCGAAGATCGCCGGGCTGATCCACGACGCCGGCAAGGGCGTGGTGGTGGTCCTGAACAAGTGGGACCTGGTGCCGGACAAGGGCCCCAACACCCACCTCGCCCACTGGGAAGCCTTCTGCCGCGAGGTGCCGTTCCTGACCTACGCCCCCTGGTTCACCGCCAGCGCGGAGACCCGGCAGCGCACTGGCAAGATCCTCGAGACGGTGTGGGAGGTGCACGAGCAGCGGCAGCGGCGCATCGGCACCTCGCAGTTCAACGCCTTCCTCGAGCAGGTGGTGGCCTACCAGGCCCCGCGCAGCCACGCCGGCGGGCTGGGGAAGATCTACTTCGGCACCCAGATCGCCCAGGCGCCGCCCACGTTCATGCTCTCGGTGAACGAGCCGCGCTTCTTCGCGCGGGACTACCTGCGCTTCGTCAACAACCAGTTGCGCAAGGAATTCGGCTTTACCGGCACCCGGATATTTGTGAAACTGAAGAAGCATTGACCGGCCCCGGCCGGCTTCGGCACTTCAACCGGAATGGGAACCCATGTTGCTGATCCTCTTCCTGGTCATCGCGTTCGCCCTCGGCTCGATCCCGTTCAGCTTCATCATCGGCAAGCGGGTGCGGGGCATCGACCTGCGGGAGTACGGCAGCGGCAACCTGGGCGCCACCAACGTCTTCCGCACCCTGGGCCGATCCTGGGGGAGCCTCTGCCTGTTCCTGGACATGGCCAAGGGCGCGGGCGCGGTCCTGTTGATGACCGCGCTGGTCGCGGGCTGGCCCCAGGGCGAGCCCACCCCCTTCCACATCCCGGCCGACCTGTTCCGCATCTTCGCCGGCTTCCTCGCGGCCATCGGCCACACCTTCAGCCCCTTCGTGAACTTCCACGGGGGCAAGGGAGTGGCCACCACCGCGGGCGCCTTCGCGGTGCTGGCGCCGTACGCGACCCTCACCGCGACCGCGGTCTTCCTGGCGTTGTTCGCCACCACGCGCATCGTCTCCCTGGCCAGCATCGCCGCAGCCAGCGTGTTGCCGTTCGCGGTGGTGTTCTTCGAGCTGCGCTCGGCCCAGGTCTCGTCCACCATCATCGTCTTCGTGACCCTGGTCTGCGCCTGGGTCATCTTCCGGCACCGCGGCAACATCGCCCGCATCCGCGCCGGCACCGAGGCCAAGGTGGGGGACAACGGCCGCACGGAGGTCTACCCGCGGGACGGGCGCGGGGAGCGCTGAGATGAAGGCCGCCATCCTCGGCACCGGCGCCTGGGCCACGGCCTTCGGGCGGCACCTGTGCCACAAGTGGGAACGGGTGGTGCTGTGGGGCATCGTGCCCGCCCAGGTGCAGAGCATCAACCAGTCCGGCACCAACCCCGACTACCTGCCCGGCATCGCGCTGCCGGCCAACCTGCGGGCCACCCTGGACCTGGACGACTGCCTGCGCGACGCCGAGGTGGTCTTCAGCGTCGTGCCCAGCCAGGCGGTGCGCGAGGTGATGGCCAAGGTCGTCGCCAGCGCGGACCTGGCCCCGGGCGTGCCCGTGATCAACCTCGCCAAGGGTTTCGAGGTCAAGACCCTCGAGCGCCTGTCCCAGGTCATCGGCGAGGAGCTGGCCCGGGTCGGACTTAGCGACGAGCACCCGGTCGGCGTCCTGCTGGGCCCCAGCCACGCCGAGGAGGTCGCCCTCGAACTGCCCACGGCGGTGGTGCTCTCAGGCCAGCCCGGCGGCGATTGGGCCCGCTGGCAGACCTGGATCTCCGGGCCCTTCTTCCGGGTCTACACCAACGACGACATGACCGGCGTGGAGATCGCCACCGGCTTCAAGAACATCATCGCCCTGGCCGTGGGCATGGCCGACGGCCTGGGCACCGGCGACAACACCCGCGGCACCCTCATGACCCGCGGCATGGTCGAGCTGTCCCGCCTGGGCTGCGCCCTGGGCGGCCGCCCGGAGACCTTCAGCGGCCTGGCCGGCATTGGCGACATGATCACCACCTGCATCAGCCGCCACAGCCGCAACCGCAACTTCGGCGAGGCCGTCACCCGGGGCGACGAGGACCCGCAGGCCCTGCTGGCCCGCCAGGTCCAGGTGGTGGAGGGCGTGCCGATGGCCCAGGCCGCCTTGAGGTTGAGCCAGAACCTGGGGATCGAACTTCCCATTACCAAACAGGTTCATGATGTGCTATTCTCCGGGAAACCGCCCCGCCAGGCGATGCGTGAGCTGATGGAACGCGAGCTGCGGGCGGAACTGGACTAGCGCGTTGGTGGGCGCTGCGCCGCTGGGGGGCGGCAGGTGCCCCGGGGTCGCCGGAGGGCCGTCATGGACTATCCCAGCAAACTCTACTACTCGATCAGCGAGGTCGCCGAGATCACCGAGGTCAAGGCCCACGTGCTGCGCTACTGGGAGTCGGAGTTCCCAACCCTCAGCCCCAAGAAGACCCGCGCCGGGGCGCGCCGCTACCGCCAGAAGGACATCGAGGAAATCGAGGCCATCAAGGCCCTGCTCTACCAGCAGGGCTTCAAGATCGCCGGCGCCCGCAAGCAGCGGCGCGAGGCCCGCAAGACCGAGGCCGACCAACCCGCACCCGCGGCCGCACCCCAGCTGGCCATCGGCTTCAGCAAGCTGGGGGACGCCCAGCAGCTGGCCCACGTGCGCCGGGAGTTGACGGAGATCCTGGACCTGGTGCGCGGGCTGAAACGGGACGCCGTACCCGCCGCCCGGCCCCGCGCGAAGAAGGCCCAGGGCTAGGCGAGGCCGCAAGTCGGGGCGCCATTTGCGCCTTGTGGCCCCGGGGGACGGGTATTACATTGTGCCCCCGCAGCACCCCTGCCGGCACCGGGTCACCCCGGGGGCCGGCGCTGCATCCGGTCGGGACGTGGCGCAGCCCGGTAGCGCACTTGCATGGGGGGCAAGGGGTCGCGAGTTCAAATCTCGCCGTCCCGACCATCTTCACAGTTCGAGGAGACGGGTTGTCCTGAGGGGCGGCTCGTTTTTTCCTTGGCGGCGGCAGGCCGCCCTCCGCGGGGGCCTTCCCGGCGCGGCCCGCTCCACGGCGGCGCCCGGACGCCGCCGGCGTCCGACACCCCCCTTGAAACCGCAGCCCGTCCGCCCTATCCTGTAGCGCCTGTCCCGTCCGCCACGCCCGTCCGTCCCCGAGGCCCCCGCATGACCGTCGGCGCCATCCTCCCCGCCCTGAACGCCGCCCGCTTCCTGCCGGACGTGGTCGGCCACGTTCGCCGGTTGCACCCGCACCTGCGGGTGCTGGTCGTCGACGACGGCAGCAGCGACGGCACCGCCGCAGCGGCCCGCGCCGCCGGCGCCGAGGTCCTGGTCCACGAGGTGAACCGGGGCAAGGGCGAGGCCCTCAAGACCGGCTACGCGTGGGCGCTGCGCGAAGGTCTGACCTGGGTCTTCACCATGGACAGCGATGGCCAGCATCTGCCCCAGGAGATGCAGCTCTTTTTGGACGAGGTCGCCGCCGGCGACCTCGACGTGGTCGTCGGCAGCCGCATGGCCCGCACCGAAGGCATGCCCTGGCTGCGCCTGATGACCAACCGCTTCACCAGCTGGGTGGTCAGCCGGCTCGCGGGCTGCCGGATCCCCGACAGCCAGAACGGCTTCCGCCTTTACCGGGTGGCGCTGCTGGACGGGGTGCGCCTGCGCACGAAGCGCTACGACAGCGAGTCGGAGATCCTGGTGCGCCTGGCCCGCCGCGGCGCCCGCATCGGCGCCGTGCCCGTCAGCACGGTCTACGGCGACGAGACCAGTTCCATCAATCCGCTCGTGGACACCGGCCGCTTCTTCCGCCTGGTGTTCACGCTGATGCTGACCCGGGACCGCTGAGCCGGCCCGATTACGGAGACGACCATGGACCGCACCCGCCACGTGCTGATCAGCAACGACGACGGCATCGACGCCCCCGGACTGGTGGCCCTGGAGGAGACCATCCGCAGCCTGCCCGGCTTCCGGGTCACGGTGGTCGCGCCCCACGACCAGCAGAGCGCGTCGAGCCATTCGCTGACCCTGACCTCGCCCCTGCGCATCCTCGAGCGGGGGGAGGGGCGCTACGCCATCACCGGCACCCCCACCGACAGCGTGCTGATGGCCCTGGAGAAGATCCTCAAGGACGACCTGCCGGACATCGTGCTCTCGGGCATCAACCACGGGCCGAACATGAGCGAGGACGTCATCTACTCCGGCACCGTGGCCGCGGCCATGGAGGGCACCCTGCTGGGCCTGCCCAGCTACGCCTTCAGCACGGCGGGCTGGCATCCGACGGACTTTTCCGGGGCGATCGCCTTCCTGCGCGCCAACCTGGAGCGGCTGCTGGCGTTCCCCTTGCGCAAGGGCTCGCTGCTGAACATCAACATCCCCGACGGGCCGCCGCAGGCGATCAAGGGCCTGCGCGTCACGCGCCTGGGCAGCCGGATCTACCAGAACGTCATCACCGACCAGGTCGATCCGCACGGCCGGCCCTTCTTCTGGATCGGCGGCAAGGGGCCCACCTGGGAGAAGGGGAACGGCACCGACTTCGCCGCCGCCGAGGCGGGCTACGTCTCGGTCACGCCCCTGCTGGTGGATTTGACCCACTACGGGATGCACCAGGAGATGCAGCACCTGGCGCAGGACGGGCTGCAGCCGCCGGAGGCGACCCGGACCCATGACTGACTACGCCGTCGCCCGGCGGCGCATGGTCCGCGAACAACTCCAGGAGGCAGGCCTCAGCGACCGCCGCGTGCTGCAGGCCATGCGCGAGGTGCCGCGCCACCTGTTCATGCCGAAGGTGCTGCGCCACCGGGCCCACCAGCCCAGCGCCCTGCCCATCGGCTACGGCCAGACCATCAGCAAGCCTTTCACCGTGGGCCTGATGTCCGAGCTGCTGGAACTCGCCGGCCATGAGCACGTTCTGGAGATCGGCACCGGCAGCGGCTACCAGGGCGCGGTCCTGGCGCGGCTGGCCCGCAGCGTGGTCTCGGTCGAGCGCATCGAGCCGCTGGCCGCGCGGGCCTGCCGCACCTTCGCCGAGCTGGGCCTCGCCAACATCCTGGTGCTGCCCGAGGACGGCACCGAGGGCTGGCAGGACGGCGCCCCGTACGATGCGATCATGGTCACCGCCTGCGCGCCGCATCTGCCGCCGCTGTTGCTGGGCCAGCTGACCGACGGCGGCCGCCTGCTGATCCCCGTGGACAAGGGGCGCGAGCAGATCCTCTACCGTTACCGGCGTCAGGGCCACGAGGTCGCAGTCGAGCAATCCCTGTCCTGCCGGTTCGTGCCCCTGCTGCGGGGCGTCACCGCCCCGGACGAGACCGTGGCCGCCCCGGACGCCGAGGCCGCCGCCGAAGGAGACCAGCTTGCGTGAGGATGTGCTGGAGCTGATGCGGCAGCTGCCGCCGCCGGTGGCGGTGTTCCTGATCGCCATGCTGCCGGTGTTCGAGCTGCGCGGGGCCATCCCCGCCGGCTACGCCATGGGCATGGACTCGATGGTGGTGATCTACCTGCTCGCAGTCGCCGGCAACTTCATGCCGGTGCTGCCGATCCTGGTGCTGCTGGGGCCGGCCGAGCGCAGCCTGCGCCGCCATCCGCGCTGGGACCGCTTCTTCACCTGGCTCTTCAACCGGACCGCCAGCCGCAGCGCCATGATCAAGCGTTACGAGAGCGTGGGGCTGATCCTCTTCGTCGCGATCCCCGCGCCCATGACCGGCGCCTGGACCGGCGCGGTGGCCGCCTACCTCTTCAAACTCCCCTTGCGCATGGCGGTGCCTTGTATCATCTTGGGCATCCTGATCGCCGGAATCGTCGTTACGCTGGTGTCCCAGGGGGTGATCTCCCTGTGGTCCTGACGGCCGCAACCCGGTGCCAGCCTTCCAGGTCGGGGCGTAGCGCAGCCCGGTTAGCGCGCCTGCTTCGGGAGCAGGAGGTCCGGAGTTCAAATCTCCGCGCCCCGACCATCTTCC
>JBHEPC010000282.1:0-4016 GCA_046260475.1 Candidatus Krumholzibacteriia bacterium
GGTCATGGCCACGTACAGGAGATTGGTCTCCTCCACCTCCGCCGCGCGGGCCGCCGCCGCGCCGGCCTGTTGCAGGGCGTCCGGCGGCAACGCCTCCTCGGCCCCCTCGATGCCCAGACGGGCGTCCTTGCGGGCGCCGAACACCAGGCCGGTGGCGTCGGCGGCGGGCGCCAGGCGCACCTCCGTCGTGCGGTCGTCCAGGGCCCGGTCCGCGTCCACCAGCAGCACCACCGGGGCCTCCAGGCCCTTGGCGCCGTGGATGGTGAGGAAGCGCACGCGGCCGCCGTCACCGCCGGCGGCGGACGTCCCCTCCTCGTGCCCGCCGCGGCGGCCGGCCTTGTCCACCAGGTCGATGAAACGGCGCACCGTGGGCGTGCCCGCCAGCTCCGGCGCCAGCGCCAGGTCGTACAGGCGCTCCAGGTTGCGGCGGGCCTGGGGGCCCAGGGCGGCGGCGTAGCGCTCGGTCAGGTCGCCCTCGCGACCGATGCGCCGCAGCAGCTCGTGGCAGCCCACGAAGCCGGTGTCGGCCCGCCAGGCCTGCAGGCGCGCGGCGGCCTCGGCCAGCAGCGGGTCCGCCGCCGCCTCGGCGCGCAGGGTGGTCCACAGGCCGGCCGGCGGCAGGGCGCGGCCGTCCGGCCCCTGGCGGAAAAGCCCCCGCGCCGCCAGCAGGCGCTGGAAGGCGTCCTCGCTCAGGCGCACGATGGGCGAGCGCAGCACCGCCGCCAGGGCCACGTCGTCCTCGGGCCAGACCAGCCAGCGCAGCAGCGCCAGCACGTCCTGCACCTCGCGGCTGGCGGCCAGCATGCCGCGGCCGGCGGGCTCGAAGGGGATGCCGGCGGCGCGGAAGGCCTGCTCGTAGAGGCTGACGCCGGTGCGCGAGCGGTAAAGGACCAGGATGTCGGCCCAGGCGTAGCCGTCCTGGTCGTGCAGGCTGCGGGCCAGGCGCGCGGCCGCGGCCGCCGCGTGCTGGTGGCCGGACAGGCCGCCGTCCGCGTCGTCCTCGTAGGCGGCCAGCACCGCCACCTGACCTTCGCCCACGCGGAACGCCAGCTGCTGCACGTGGTCGGCCTCGCCCGCCGGCAGGCGCGAGCCCAGGGGCTCGACCCGGAACAGCCGGCCCACGCCGTCGACCACCGCGGGCAGGCTGCGGAAGTTGGTGGGCAGGGTGTGCACGTCCTGCTCGAAGCGGACCAGGTGGGCGGACATGCCGGCGAAGATGCCGGGCTCGGCGCCGCGGAAGCCGTAGATGGACTGCTTGAGATCGCCCACGAAGAACACCGTGGGCCGCGCGGAGTCCTCGCCCGCGCCGCCGCCCAGGAACTCCTCCACCAACGGCAGCAGGATGTCCCGCTGGTTGAAGTTGGTGTCCTGGAACTCGTCCACCAGCACGTGGCGCAGGGAATCCTCCAGGCGGAACAGCAGGGACAGGGCGCGGGCCTGGTCGCCCATCAGGACGCAGGCCAGGTCCTCCAGGTCGCCGAAGTCCAGGACCCGGTCGCGCCGCTTCAGCTCGTCCAGGAGGTCCAGGACGCGCAGGCCCAGCTCGAGGATGGCGCGGTTGCGGCAGTACAGCCCCACCAGATCCAGCCGGCGCAGCGCCGCCAACACGGGCACCGCGGCGGCGAGCACCAGCTGCTGGAAGTGCTCCTTGAGCTCCGGGTCCTTGACCCGGGAGAACGCACGGACCTTGCCCGCCTTGGTCAGCAGGACCTCGCGCAGGGCGGCCGGGTCCCCGTGGTCGGCGGCCGCGGCGGCGTCGCGCAGGGCCTGGACGTTCTTGCCCTGCTTGCCCAGGTCCGCCGCGCCCAGCGCCGCCTCGACCCCGTCCAGGCCCGCGCCGGCGAACCGGTCCAGGGCCGCGGCCAGGGCCGGCACCAGGTCCTGCTGCCGCACCTCGTCGCCCAGGGGGGCGTCGCCGAAGAGGACGCCCCGCAGCTCGGCCAGCAGCGCGGGCACCAGCGGTGCCCGGGGCCGGGCCGGCGCACCCGCGGCCGCCGCGGCGCGGCGCAGCCAGCGGTCCAGGCGCATCTGCTCGCGGAAGACCGGGCGCAGGCACACCCGCACCGAGGCCGGCGTGCCGCCCAGGTCCTGGACGAGCACGGCCAGGCGCGGGTCGGCCGCCGCCTCGGCCACCAGGCGGTCCAGGGCCTCGTCCAGCAGGTCCTCGCGGTCCTCGATCAGCCGCGCGTGGGGATCGAGCCCGGCCTCGGTGGCGAAGCGCTGCAGGATGCGCTGGCAGAAGGAGTGGATGGTGCCCACCTGCAGGCCGGCCGGATCCTCCAGCAGCCGCTCGTAGAGGCGGGCGGCGCGGTCCTCCTCCGCCGGCGTGGGCTGGCGGGGGCCGCCGTCGCCGGCGAAGAGATCGGCCAACTTGGCGCGGCGATCGTCGTCCCCGGCCAGGGCGAGGGCGCGCGCCCGCTCCAGCAGGCGCCCGCGGATCTCGGTCGCCGCCTTGCGGGTGAAGGTGATGGCAAGGATGGCCCGCGGGTGCACGCCGTCGTGCTCGCCCTCGGTGCACAGGCGCACGAAGCGGTCCACCAGCACGCGGGTCTTGCCCGCGCCCGCGGATGCGCGCACGGCGGCCGAGCGGTCGGGGCGCGCGGCGGCGCGCTGGATCGCGGTGGCCGCGGCGATGGGATCGGGGCGGCTCATCGTCCCACCTCCCGCGCGTTGACCACCTTGTCCAGGCCCACGACGATCGCCGGCGGCATGGCGCGCTCCTCGACGCGGCAGACGGCGCGGTGGTCGCACCAGCGGCAGGGCAGGGCGCCGGTCGCCTCGCCCCGGACGAAGCGCGGCAGCAGGTCGGCCGGTGCGTCGGGGTCGGACACCGCCGCCGCCAGGCGCAGCAGCTCGCCGGCCGCCGGCAGCAGCAGCCCCGGCTCGCCGGGCGCGCGGTCCAGTGGGTGGGTGCCCTTGGCCTCGCGCACCGGGCCGCAGGCCTGGTCCGTCAGCTGGTAGAAGGCGGCCGTCACGGGCGTGCCCGCCACCGCCTGCACCGCCCCCAGCTCCAGCGCGAGGGCGTAGAGGGCCAACTGCAGGTCCTCCAGTTCGCGCACGCTCTTGAAGTTGGGCACCCCACCGGTCTTGTAGTCCAGCACCGCCAGGCGGTCCGGCGCAGCCGGCGCCCGGTCCACGCGGTCGATGGTGCCGCGCAGGCGCACCTGGCGCGCGTGCTCGGGCAGCGGCGGCGGCGGCGCCGCGCCCGCGGTCCGGGCGGCGTCCTCGGCCCAGGCCTGCAGCGCGGCCAGGGGCAGGGCGAACTCCGTCTCCAGCGCGGCGGGGCGCCAGGTGCGGAAGCGGTCCAGTTCGGCCGCGACGATGCCGGGCACCAGTGCGGTGAAGGCGTCCAGCCAGAGCCGGCGCTCGGGCAGCTCGGCCGCGCCGGGCAGGAAGTGCTCCCGCGCCGCCGCGGCCAGGGCCTCGGTGGCGGCGGCCCGGCTGCCCGCCGCCAGCGCCTCGTGGCAGGGCGCGCCCGGCCGCAGCGCTGCCGCCAGCACCGCGTGCACCACGCTGCCGTACTCCTTGCGCCCGAACTCCTCGCGCACCTCTTCCTCGGCGCGCAGGGCGAAGCCGCGCTCCAGCACCGCCCGGTAGGGGCAGTCGCGCCAGCGGGCGAGCGCCGTCCAGGACAGCTCCACCAGCGGCCGCGCCACGGCGTGCCGCGGAATCGGCAGGGGCTCGGCGGCGAAGGCGGCCTGGGCGGCGGCGATCACCTCCAGCGGCGGCACGGCGCGGCGCCAGGCCGCGGGGTCGGCGGGCTCGGGCGCGCTGCCCAGCGCCAGCTGCAGGCGCTCGACCAGGGGCGAGGGCAAGGCCGGCTGCTGCTCCCGCCAGCGGGACCAGCTGAGGGCCACCGTGGGCGCGCCGTGGAGCAGGCGCAGGAACAGCTCCGCGTCCCGGGCGCGGGCCTCGCGCCAGGTGGGCAGGCCCAGGGCGCGGCGCACGCGCCCCGGCAGCACCACCGGCACCGCCGCGCCCGCGACCGCGACGCGGCCGCCGTGGCCCTCTTCCGC
>JBHEPC010000295.1:0-9647 GCA_046260475.1 Candidatus Krumholzibacteriia bacterium
GTCCGCGACATCGGCAACTACACCCTGATCCCCATGATGATGCTCGCCGGGCCGGTGATGGGCTACCTGGTGGGCCACTGGGTCGAGGGACGCTTCGGCGGCGAGCCGTGGTTCGGCGTGGGCGGCATCGTGTTCGGCCTCGTGGCGGCGGTGCGGCAGATCGTGATTATGCTGGGACGCAGGAACGATCGTCCCGGGGGGTGACCGTGCACGACCGCATCATCGTCATCATCGCCAGCGCCGAGGCCGCCAAGGCCCGCACCGGCGCCATGTACGCCCTGAATGCCATGAAGCACGGCTGGCTGGCGGACGTGAAGCTGGTCCTGTTCGGGCCGGCCGAACAGCTCTTCCTGGAGGACCCCGACTTCCAGGACCTGGTCCGGCAATTCATGGAGTTGGCCAAGACCCCCCTGGCCTGTCGCTACCTCTCCGACCGCGAAGGCACCAGCGAGCGCCTGCGCGACCTGGGCCTGGACGTGCAGTTCGTCGGTGTGCCCATCAGCGAGGCCATCCGCGAGGGCTACCTGCCCATGGTCTGGTAGGCCGCGCTTCGCGGCTTGACCGGTCCGCCCCACCCGTGCCAATCTCCCCGTGATCTCGAATACGATGCGGTGCCCATGCACCGGCGATGACATCGACGCGACGTATGTACCGGGGGATGCCTTGAACCAGCCGAACGCCTATGCCCGGGAGCTCCAGGCCGCGCTGTCCTGCGCCCATGCCGCGGGCGCCCTGCTGCGCGACGCCTTCAACCAGCCGGGAGGCGCGGCCGCCGCCGGCGGTGCCGCCCTGGACTACGAGGCCGAGCAGCTGATCCTCAAGGAGCTGAGCGCCGTCTTCCCCGGCTACGGCTTCCGGGGCGAGGAGTCGGGCCTGGTGCGCGCGCCGACCGAGAGCGGCGATCTCCGGGTGCCGCCCCGGGCCTGGCTCGTGGACCCCAACGAGGGCACCACCGCCTGGCTGGCCGGCCGCCGCGGCGCCGCCGTGTCCATCGCCCTGCTGGAGGGGACGCGTCCGGTGCTGGGGGTGGTCCACGCCTTCAACGCCCCCGACGATCGGGGCGACACCATCGCCTGGGCCAAGGGCGGCGTCGTGACCCGCAACGGTGTGCCTGTAACCCGCGCTTGGCCCGACCGGGCCGGGGGCGACCAGGTGGTGCTGCTGCCGCCGGCGGCCTGCGACGATCCCGAGCAGGCGGTGGGCGCCGTCGCGCCCCTGCGCTTCGCCGGCGTGCCGGGGGTGGCCTACCGCCTGGCCCTGGTGGCCGTCGGCGAGGGCGACGGGGCGCTGATCACCCGCGGCAACATGGCCGCCGACCTGGCCGCCGGGCACGCCCTGCTGGCTGGAGCCGGGGGCGTGCTGGTGGACGCCTGGGGCGAGCCCTTGCGCTACACCCGCGACCTGGGCGTCTCGGTGCGCAGCGACATCTTCGGCGGGGCCCCGGCGGTGGTCGCGAAGCTGCGCGGGGCCGACTGGTCCCTGTTCGCCGAGCCCCGCAGCACGACCCCCGCGCCGGTGCCGGGCCGCGGCGCCGTGGATGCCGGCGTGCTGGCGCGCGCCCAGGGCTGCCTGTTGGGCCAGCTCTGCGGCGACGCTTTGGGCAGCCTGGTCGAGTTCCAGACCCCGGCGCAGATCGCCGCCGCCCACCCGGACGGCGTGCGTGACCTGAAGGACGGCGGCCCCTACACCCTGATCGCCGGCCAGCCCACCGACGACTCGGAGTTGGCCCTGATCCTGGCCCGCACCTTGGTCGGCGCGGACCGCTACCACGCCGAGGCGGCCTGGTCCGCCTACGAGGGCTGGCTCCTGAGCCGGCCCTTCGACGTGGGCCAGACCATCGCCCAGGCCCTGGGCGGGCAGCCCCGCCAGCAGAGCCAGGCCAACGGGGCCCTGATGCGGGTCAGCCCCCTGGGGGTGTACGGCGCCGGGCGCGACCCCCGCCAGGTGGCCGGCTGGGCCCGCGAGGACGCCGCCCTGACCCACCCGAACCCGGTGTGCGTCGACGTGAACGCCCTGTTCGCCGCGGCCGTCGCCCTGGCGGTGGCCGAAGGCCCCGAGCCGGCGGCGCTGCACGCGCGGATCGTCGCCTGGGCCGAGGATTGGTCGGCGGACCGGGCGATCCGGGACCTGGTGGCCCGGGCGGCCGACGCGCCCCCGGCCGACTACACCGACCACATGGGCTGGGTGCTGCTGGCCTTCCACAATGCCCTGTGGCAGCTGGTGCATGCCCCTTCCCTGGAGGCGGCGCTGGTGGACACCGTGGGCCACGGCGGCGACACCGATACCAACGCGGCCATCTGCGGCGCCTTGCTCGGCGCGGTCCACGGGCGTGAGGCGGTGCCGGCGCGCTGGCGCCGCCGGGTGCTCAGTTGCCGGCCCTCGCGCCAGGCCCTGGGCGTGCGGCATCCGCGGCCGCAGTCCATGTGGCCGTGCGACGCGCTCGAACTGGCGGAGGCGCTGGTGGTCAGCGGGCGGCCCGCCGCGCATTGAGCCGGGCGATGGGGCACCGGTATCCCAAGATGAACCGGAACGGCCCCGGCGGGATGCGCCGGGGCCGTTCGCGGGTCAAGCGATGGTGCGCGAGGGGAAGGAAGACCGCCCGCCGACCCCATCACCCTTAGAGACGCATTTAAGGGCGCGAGATCACAGAAATATCGGCCGGGGGCGGGGTTTTCTTGAGGCGCAGCGCCCGCGGCCGTGGGCGCCACGCCCGGGCACGATTCGAGGAGCGGCCCCGGTTGGACGGCCGGGACCGCTCCTCCCCCCGGACCGGCGCGCGCCGGATGGGCGCGGGCCCGCCGCTCAGCCGCGCGGAAGCCGGCGCCGATTGACGCGGAAGTCCTTGTCGTCCTTCATGAACAGCAAGGCGTCGCTGCAGATCTCCATGCAGAAACCACGGTCCATCTCGCGCATCACGACGAGCCCGTGCCCTTCCAGCTCCCGCACCAGGCTTGCGGTGCCGGGCAGGTCGCGGCAGTAGTCCCGGAACGCCGGCAGGGCTTCACGCACGAAGGCCTCAGCCTCCTTGTAGCGCCCCTCGGTATTGCGCAGGGTCGATTCCAGCAGGATGTGCCGATGCCAGAGCCGCGCCACCGCCAGGCAGGCGTCCAGGTCGGGCAGCTCGGCCGCGACCTCCACCGCCGGGCACAGGGTCATCCCCGCGGCCAGGCGGACGCCGGCCGCCGGCCGGCCGTCGGGCGTCCGCCAGGAGGGCGCGATCTCCAGCTCGAAGCGCTCGCCTGCGTCCCCGGGCGGCACCGCCAACTGCAGCACCACCTGCCGTGTCGAGCCGCTGACCATGGTGCCGGCGACCACCTCGACCACGCCGTCGCCCACGGTGCGCGGAAACGGCCCCAGCACGGTCACGGGCAGGCGGCGCGGGTGCGTCACCTTGAGGGTCACAGCGTCGGCGGCGGTGGCGAGGATCTCGCCCAGCTCGCCCAGCACCACCGCGACGATGTCCGCGCCCAGGGGCGCGTCGTGCAGGCGGCCGCCTCCGTGCTCGGCGATGGCCTGGAGCTGGGAGGGGCTGTAGTCGTCGCCGATGCCCACGGCCGAGGTGTACAGGCCCCGCCGCCGGAGCTCGGCCGCGTGCAGGCCCAGCTGCTCCGGGTCCACCAGGCCCCGGTTGGCGTGGCCGTCCGACAGCACCACCACCCGGTGCTGGCCGCCGCGCACTGCGTCCATGGCGCGCGCGACCCGGTCGCAGCCTTCCAGCCAGCCGGCGCCCAGGTCGGTGCAGCCGCGGGTCGTGAGCCGGTCGATGGCGCGGACGGCGTCGGCGCGCCCGGCGGCGTCGGCGCGCACCGCGTCGGCATGGACGACGACGTAGTCGGCGAAGGAGACCACGGTGATGCGGTCGTCGTCCCGCAGCTGCTCGACGACCCCGCGGGCGGCGGCCCTGGCCGCGTCCAGGGGCTCGCCGTCCATGCTGCCGGACGCGTCGATCACCAGGCTGAGGTTCAGGGGCGGGCGCGGCTCGCCGTCGGGCCGCTCGACCTGCGGCGCGCGGATATCCACCAGGACGTGGCGCATTCCCCCGCGGGTGCTGACGAGGCGGCGGTCCAGGCGGGCGGTGAAGGCGAGCTCCTCGGCTCGCGGATTGTTCCCGTGCGTCATGGTTGATCCTCCCGTTCGAGCAGGCGGGCCAGCGCCAAGGCCAGGGCGGCCAGGCGCGTGCGCGCCGGGTGATCGTCCGGCTTGCGGACGTGGATCTCGACTTCGGGGGTCGTGACGCGCAGCCACTGCGGGTGGTCCGTCGCCTGGTCAAGGAACCGGCTGTCCAGGGCCAGTTCGGCGAGCAGGGCCTGCAGGTGGCCGAGGAGGTCACTGAGTTCGTCTGTCAGATCGCTGGGATCGTCGTGGTCGCAGATCCGGTACAACGCCTCCGCGTGGCAATTGGTGACCGACGAATGCCGGAAGCTCGGCGTCTGCGGCGCCTGGCCCGGTTCCTCAAGGCGGTACGCCGGGCGCAGGTCGCGCAGGTACTCCGCCGCCGAGCCCAGCAGCTCCCGCCGCGAGGCGTCCGTATCCAGGACCGCCCGCTCGGACCGTCCGGCCAGCAGGGCCTCGCTGCCGCCCGGCGACAGCGTGTCCAACGCGTGGCCGATCTCGTCGAGGGTCATGGCCCGGCCCGTGGGCTCGATCCGCTTCTGCTTCAGCACCCCGATCAGGCGCAGGCGCCGCAGGGTCTCCTCGCCGTAGGTGGCGTTGGGCCCGCGGCTGTCGCCGGCGCCCGGGACCAGCTGCTTCGTGATGTAGAAGCGGATCTGGCGCTTGCTGAAGCCGGTCGCCTGGACCAGGTCGTCGAGGGTGTGTTCGGTTGGGCTCATGGGTTGAATATACACGTGACAGTGTTTAGTGTCAATAATAAATTTCGGGTAGTTTGCTTTTTGTGTATACTGTATTCTGTTGTTGCATCTTGTTTTTTAATAGCGTCTTAACGGACTGTGGTTTCTGACGGGCGGCTTGGATGGTTGGCCCGTGCGAGATTCGTGGGGATCCCAACATTTCCCCCGGGGGATCCGTGGGGATCCCCACGATCCCCCCGGGGGGCCCCGCCCCCGGTACTCAGTCCACAGGATCAGTCCGCTTGAACAGCACCGCCAAAAGCCCGGCCACCACCACGAACACCCCCACGTAGCCGACGATGCCCACGTTGCGCAGCTGCATGTTTCCGGTCACGACCCCCGCCAGGCCGGCCAGGGCCAGCAGGCCGCTGGTGACCATCAGCCGGCGGATCCACCCCACAAACCCGCCGCCGGCGAAGACCGGCGCAGCCAGGAGCATCGCCAGGGGGAAGAAGACGTCCCAGGCCAGGATGTCCAGGGCGTACACCACCGACGGCCAGCGGAAGGACAGGACCAGGGGCTGCCAGGGCTCGCCGGCGCCCAGGCGTGGGCCCCGATCATGAGGACGACCAGCGCCGGCATCATAAGGAGGATCAAGAGCCGTCCCCGGCCGCAAACCCACCACCGGCGCCGTGTAGTTGAACCCCGTGTGGGCGATGGCCGCGAACTGGTCGCGCAGGGCGGCGGCCACCCGCGGGTGGGTCTCTGCCCCACCGAGGCGGCCCACACGCCCGACTCGAGATCCAGCCAGCGGCGGCCGGTTTCGTCGGACACCCACGGGCCCTCGGCACGGACGATGGTACGGAGGATGAGCTCGTGGCCGGGATACCAGATCAGGTCGTCCATGACAGACCTCGGCGGACAAGGTGGTGGGAGACCGCCGCAAACGTTACGCGGGTGATCGGGGAAGATCAAATCCCGACCGGGGCGATGGGCGTCCCGCGGCCCGCGGCGGCGTGGTATCATCGTGCATGGAGTCCGCCGTGCCGGCGGATCCCGCCGGGGAGGTTCCCGCCAGTCATGCCCGGTCCTGCCGCCGCCCTGCGGCGGCGGCACGAGGATCTGCTGGCAGCCCTGGGGGACCGCGGCCGCACCTGCTGGGCCCGGCGGCTCTGCCGGACCTGCTTGACCTGCAAGTCTCAAGACAGCAACATCATCCCAAGGAGCTGGCCTTCGTGGCCGGGTCCAGTCTGGAGTAGCGCGCCCATTTTTTTTGCGGAGACCCTGAATCCTTTTCGCCGGAGCTGCATTATGCAGATGATCACACTTCGCCACCCGGGACCCGTCAGGTGAACCGGTGAGCAGCGAAGAACTGGATATCGAGAAACGGTGGTTGCTGCTGGCGCGGCTCGACCCGCAGGCCTTCGACCGGTTCTACGACAAGTATTGCGACGCGATCTATCGCTTCTGCCTGCGCCGCACGCTGGACCACGCCACGGCCGAGGACCTGACCGCCGAGACCTTCCTGCAGGCGCAGCGCAGCCTGGGGCGGTTCCGGTGGCAGGGGGTCACCTTCGGCGCGTACCTGTACCGCATCGCCGGGAACGAGGTGCGGATGCGGGCGCGGCGGCTGGCGCGGGAGGCCGATCTGGTCGACCCCGGGACCTCGGTGGTCGATCCGCGGTTGAGTCCGCTGGCGCAGGTGGTGCTGACGGAGGCGCAGCAGGAAGTGCGCACGGCGGTTTCCCAGTTGGAAGCGAGCACGCAGGAGATCGTCCTGCTGCACTACTGGGAAGGACTGACGGTGGTGCAGATCGCTGCGGTCGTGGGCATGAACCCGACGACGGTCAAGACGCGGCTGCACAGGGGCCGCCATAGGGTGCGGAAGCTGTTGCTGGGTGAGGACGGGGATCCGGGAACGGACGACCCCGCGGGGGCGGAAGCGGAGCGGCGGAAGGACTCGACATGAAGCGGGAACACGGCGACTGCGGCAAGGGACGAGCGGCGGACGACCTGCTGGACAGGATGCTGCGGGACAGCGCCTACGAGGGCCGCCCCCGCGACGAATTCAAGCGCGGCCTGCACCGGGAGCTGGCCCACAACTTCCAGGCCAACCGCCGGCTGAACGTGCGCACGGCGGTCGTGGCTGCCGCCGCGGTGGTGGTGGTCTTCACGGCCTTCAAGTTCACCGACGTGGGCAGCGACAACTTCGCCCTCGTGGACACGGGCAGTGTCGTGGACCGCGGCGTGAATGTCTACGAGCCGGCCTTCCGCGGCGGGAGGGTCGGCGGCAGCGAACTCATGGGCGACAGCGTCGTCTCCCTGGACCGGGAAGTCCTGGAGCGGATCGAGGAGGCCAGGGCGGCCGGTGAAGGGGACCTCACGGGCGTCAGTGGCTGGACCGTCGCCGGTTCGACGCTGCTGGTCGCGGAGATCCGCGTTGTGGTCGATGGCGAACCGGTAATCACCACCCGCGAGCTCCGGAAAATGGACCGCGCGGCCGCGCCCGCGATGATCCGCTTCATCAAGACGGCCCGGAAGGACTTCATGGCCGCCGTCGACCAGGGGCTCGTGCCCGTCAGCGGCACCGAGCTCATGACGGTCCTTGGCCGCCGGGTGCTGGTGACCCGCTACACCCGCGAGGTGGAGGGGATAGGGCTCGTCACCTATTGGGGGGGAATGCCCCTGGATGAACCCTAGCCCGCCCGCCCTATTCCCCCGGCAGCCGGAACGTCGTGACGAACAGCCCGCCGTCCTCCCGCGCGGTGAACGCCTCGGCGCCCAGGTCCCGGGCCTTTGCGATCAGCGGCGTGGGCTCGAACCCGGTCACCAGTTGGTAGGCCTCCCCCGCGCCCAGGGACTTCACCCGCCCCAGCACCGCGCCCACCGGATGGTTGCCCGCCTCGATGTCGGCGCGCGCGTCGTAGCGCTCGACCACCGCCACGGTGTCCAGCCAGCCAGGCCGGGCGGCCGCCGCGCCGTCCGCATCGTCCGCCACCGCCAGGTCCGGCTGGCCCGCGGCCGCGCGCAGGCGCGCGATCAGCTCGGGCAGGGCCACGCCCCCCACCCGCGCCGCCTGGCGCAGCGTGGTCACCTTGGCGATGGTGCGCCGCAGCAGCGGATTGCGCAGCTTGGCAAAGGGCGGCGCCGCGGCGATCAGTTCGTCCTCCAGGGCGGGCCAGGCGGCCAGCAGGTCGGCCACCGTCACTTCCGGGGTGATGTCCAGGCGCTCACTCATGGCCGGCCTCCCCACCCACGTAGCTGAGCAGGCGCTGCTCGCCCTCGAGCGCACGCTTGGCGGTCAGGTCCTGGCTCACCTCGAGGCAGCCCAGGTAGGCGCCCGCCTCGTCCTTCATGGCGAAGTACTCGATGCACAGGAAGCGCCCGCCCAGGGTGATCCAGAAGCGGGCGTGGTCCTCGCGTCCGGCGCGGAAGTCGTCGAGGATGCGCTCGACCATGCCCACGCTCTTGGGCGGGTGGCAGTACTGGACCTGGCGCCCGAGGATGGCCTTGGTGCGGGCGAAGATGCGCTCCTTGCCGTGGCTGAAGTAGCGCACGGTGTCGTCGGCGTCGACGAAGGTGACGTCGAAGGGGATGGTGTTGAGCATGGCCTCCAGCTGGGCCGGGGCGAGGGTGCCGGTGGGCAGCTTGATCTTCTGCCCGTCGGCCGCCGCGCCGGCCGCGGGGGCGTCCACGCCCGCGGGCACCCAGCGCGCTTCGGGCACGACCAGGCACCAGCCGATCTCGTCGCTGCCCTCGGCGACGGCGAACCACTCCTTGTCCGTCAGGGTGTCCAGGCACATCGGCAGCAGGATCTGCTCTTCCTTGTCGATCATGCCCTGCACCGCGTCCAGTGCCGGCTGCAGCGTCAGCTCCAGGGCGGCGGCGACCTCGCCCGCGGTGGCCCCGCCCTCGGCGGCGGCGGCCAGGGTCGCGCCGGCGTTCTTGAGCAGGGCGCGGGTCTCGTCGTGCTTGCCCCACATGACCGTGGGCGGGCCGGTGATGCCGTGCTGCTCCAGGAACGGGAACAGCAGGTGCTCCTTGCGCAGGTAGTGCTTCTCCACGTCCATCAGCGAGTTGAAGTGCATGCGCAGCTCGGGCAGCAGCTCGCCGGGGGCGTCGTCCGCGGGCAGGGCCGCCAGCTGCGCCGCCACCCGGCCCATGGCCTCCAGCTCCCAGGCCAGGGCGCGGTTCTCCTCGGCCATGACCCGGGCGGGATGGCCCTCCGGCAGGTCCCGCGCCTCGCCGGGATCGAGGGCCCCGGCCATGGCCTGGTGGTGGACGTCGCACAGGCGCAGGATCTCGGCCACGGGCATGCCGTCGGCGATGAGCTCCTGCTCGACGGCCACCACGTCGTCGTAGGGTATGCGGCCCAACAACTTGATCAGCTGGGGCTTGACGGCCTCGGGAGCCTCGCCGGCGTGGAGTTGCTGGATCATGTGCTTGAGCAGGTCCTGGCGGCGGCGGCGTTCGTGGATCAGTTCGCTCATGGGGGCCCTCCTGGCTGGATTATAGTGGATAATAAGATCCGAATAGTCGTCCAACGCAAGGACAATCGTGGGGGTGGGCCAAGCGGGAATCCCGGGCCGGGTTACAGGGCGAGCACCAGCCGCAGGCCCTCAGCGACTCGGCCGGCCAGCTCTGTGGGCAGCACGCCAATCGCTTCGCCCAGGAACTGCCGGTCAAGGGTCAGCAGCTGCGACACGTTGGCCACCGAGTCCCGCGGCAGTCCGCTTACGGCGGCCGGCAGCAGCACGTTGCCCGGCGTGGGGGCCAGGTCGAGGTTCGACGTATACTTGGGGTCAATCGCTGACCGGTCAGTAGAGCAGCGAAACGCGGGGGCGCCCCATCCCCCAC
>JBHEPC010000322.1:0-2874 GCA_046260475.1 Candidatus Krumholzibacteriia bacterium
TTCTTGTCGCCCTTGTCGTCGTCCTTCTTCTTCTCGTCCTTGTCCTTCGCCGCCGCCGGCGGCAGGCCCGCGTCCTGCAGCATGGGGCTCTTCACGTCCGGCCGCAGCAGCAGGCAGTAGAGCAGCTCGTTCCTGACCTCGACGTTCTGCCGGTCGGTTTGCCCCAGCACCGGGTTGGTGGCGCGGTTGGAAACGAACCACAGGTAGCGGCCGTCCGGGTCCCAGGCCGGGCTGTGGTCGCTGCTCCAGGGCCCGGTGGCGGCGTGGACCTCGTCCTGCTGCGTGTCGTAGATGAAGACGGAGGCGTAGTCATTGGCGCCCTCGCGGGTGTAGGCCAGCCAGCGGCCGTCCGGGCTCCAGGCCAGGTTGCGGATGTTGCCGCGCACGCCGCGGTCGGCCTCGCGCTCGTCCCCGCCCCCGGCCTTCATCACCAGCAGGCGCAGGTCGCTGTCCGTCCAGGCGAGCCACTTGCCGTCGGGCGAGGGGACCACGGCGAAGGGCCAGGGGCCCTTGCCCGCCTTGCGCACGACCGCGGCCTCGCCCCGGCCCCAGGCGTCCTTGCGGTGCAGGGCGTCCTCGCCGGTGGCGTCGTCCCAGTAGAATACCTGCTCGCCGTCGTGGCCGAAGCTGGCGGCACGCTCGCGGGCGCCGGTGCCGCGGGTCACCGGCAGGGTGACCCCTTCCTTCACGGGCACCGAGAACAGCTCGCCCCGCACCTCCACCAGCAGCCGCTCGCCGTCGGGCGCCAGGTCGAAGCCCTGCAGGTCGCCGCCGGAGGCGCGGTAGCGGGTGCGGGTCAGGGTGCGGTCGCTGGGCAGGTCCAGGGGCACGGCCGTCACCCGGCCGGTGGCCAGGTCGCACAGCTGCAAGTCCGCGCCCAGTGTGAAGACGACGGTGCCGTCGTCGCCCAGGGCGGGCCAGCGGGCGTCCCAGGTGGTGAAGGTCGTCACGGGCGCGCGCCCGCTGCCGTCGGCCTCGATGCGCCAGAGATTGGCGGTGCCGCCCTCGTCGCTCAGGAAGTAGAGGCGCCCGCCGTGCCACATGGGCAGCTCGTCCGGGCCCGCGAAGGTGGTGATGCGCCGGTAGTCCGCGCGGTCGGGGTGGCCCACCCAGATGTCGGCCGCGGTGCCGCCCCGGTAGCGTTTCCAGGTCGAGCGCTCGCGCTCGGTGACGTTGAAGGCCCAGCGCCCGCTCTGGGGGTCGATGGCCAGGCGCGTGGCCGGCCCCAGCGGCGCCGCGACGGGGTCGCCGCCGGCCGCAGGCACGAAATAGACGTGCCAGTCGCCATGGGGATCGGTGCGCGTGCTGCGGAAGATGACCCGCCCGTCGGGCGTCCAGCCCACCACCTCGTCGCGGCCCGGGTGCCAGGTCAGGCGCCGCGGCTCGCCGCCGCCGGCGGGGATCACGTAGGCGTCGCGGTTGCCGTCGTACTCGCCGGTGAAGGCCACCAGCGCGCCGTCGGGCGAGAAGTGGGGAAAGTACTCGGTGCCGGCGAAGCGGGTCAGCCGCCGCACGTCCTGGCCCTGCCGGTCGCAGGACCAGAGGTCGTCCTCGGCGGTGAAGACGATGCGGCCGCCGTGCAGGTCGGCCTGCCCCACGTAGGGCGAGGCGGCCAGGACGGGGCTGGCGGCCAGGAGCACGAGGGCCAGGCAGGCCAGCCACGGGCGCGTTGACGATCCGTTCATGGGAACCTCCAGGGATTGGTCCGGCGAGAACAGCAACTATACGACCGGACGAGGGCGGGGTTGCAGCGGCGGCGCCGGGTCGCAGCAATGGCCGGTCTACCGCACCACCGGCAGCCCCTCGCGCGCCCACTCGGCGGTGCCGCGCCGCATGGCGATCACCTTGGTGAAGCCCGCGTCGACGAGCATCTTGCCGGCGACGGTGCTGCGATTGCCGGTGGCGCAGTAGACGAGCACCGGCTCGTCGCGGTGGGCCGCCAGCTCGTCCAGGCGCCGGGCCAGGGACTGCACCGGGATCAGGGTGGCGTCTTCGAGGTGGCCGGCCGCGAACTCCCGCTCGGTGCGCACGTCCAGCACGAAGGGGCGCAGGTTGGGCAGCAGTGCCGCCGCCTCCTGCGCCGAGACCTCGCGGTAGGCCGCGGCGCGGTACTCGAGGGCCTCGATCTCGCCCTCGAGGTCGCCGAGACGGAACGGGAAGACGCCCGCGTCCGGCACCTTGAAGTACGTCGGCCCGCCCGCGGCCGCGGGCACGCCCAGGCGCACGTCCAGGGCGGCGATCTCCAGGGTGAAGGGCGCGCCGCCGGCCAGCTCGGGGCGCACGTAGTCGCCGCGGTAGACGGTGTAGCGGGCGTCCGGGCGGGCGGGGTCGAAGGTCAGGACGCGCAGGCCGTCCTCCAGGCGGCCGTCGACGGCGGGCGCCTGCTCCCGGGGCGTCGAACCGCCGCAGGCCGGCACGGCGAGGGCGGCAGTCAGGAGCACGGGCAGCAGCGGCAGGCGGACGTTCATGGCAGGATCTCCTGGGACCGGGGTCGCCGGATCCGCCCCAAGGCGGTCGGTTGCATTATTGCGCAACCAACATAATCTCAACCCGCCCCGGTGTCAGCCCAGGCGCTCCGCCGCGGCCCGGATCTCGGCCATGAAGGCCTGGCCGTACTTCTCGAGCTTGCGCTCCCCCACCCCGCCCAGGCGCAGGAAGTCCTCGTCGGACAAGGGCTTGTGCACGGCCATGGCGGCCAGGGTGCGGTCGTGGAAGATGACGTAGGGCGGCACGCCCTGCTCTTCGGCCAACTCCCGGCGCCGGGCCCGCAGGCGCTCGAACAAAGCCTCGGTGGCCGGATCGTCCAGCTGCCCGGCGTCGGCCACCAAGGCATCAAGGGCGGCGCTGCGCTTCTTCCGCTTCGGCCTGGCGCCG
>JBHEPC010000337.1:0-3843 GCA_046260475.1 Candidatus Krumholzibacteriia bacterium
CGGCGCCAACCTCGAGCGCATCCGCGGGCTGACGGCCGACCTGGTCACCCCGCCCGAGGCCTGCGCCACCTGGCAGGCCCTGTACCTGCGCCTGGACGCCTTCGAGCGCGAGCTGATGGAGCACATCCACCTCGAGAACAATATCCTCTTCCCCCGCGCGCTGTGCGAATGAGCGCCGCCCCTCTGACCCGATCGGCCGGGCCCTGACGCGAGCGGAGGACCGCCTGGGCGGTCCTCCGCTTGTCCGTCGCGCCGCGCCGCCCCGGGCGCCGCCCCGGTCAGGTCCGCGCCGCCTCGGCCAGCAGCACGGCGGTGGTGCGCGCCCCGTTCCAGAAGTTCACGAGGTCGAACTTCTCGTTGGGCGAGTGGATGTTGTCGGTGGACAGGCCGTAGCCCAGCAGCAGCACCGGGGCGCCCAGGCAGGCCTGGAAGGTGCCGACGATGGGGATCGAGCCGCCCTCGCGGATGAACACCGGCTCGGCGCCGAAGCCCTGGCTCAGGGCGTCCATGCCCGCCTGCATCAGGGGGCTCTTGCGCGGCACCAGCACCGGCGCCGCGTTGTGGTGGTTGATCACCTCGACCTCGACCCCCGCCGGCGCGATGGCCTTGACGTGGGCGGCGAAGGCGTCGGCGATCTTCTGCGGATCCTGGTCGGGCACCAGGCGCATGGAGACCTTGGCCATGGCGCGGGCGGGGATGATGGTCTTGGCGCCCTCGCCGCCATAGCCGCTGGCCAGGCCGTTGACGTCGCAGGTCGGACGCGCCCACATGCGCTCCAGCGTGGTGAAGCCACGCTCGCCCCAGGCGGCGGGCGCGCCGGTCTCGCGCCGCAGGATCTCGTCGGTGTAGCCCAGGGCGGCGAAGCCGTCGCGCTCCTCCTGTTCCAGCTCGAGCACGTCGTCGTAGAAGCCGGGCACCAGGCAGCGGCCGTCCCGGTCCTTCAGGCCGGCGACGATCTCCGCCAGGGCGTTGCCCGGGTTCTGCACCGTGCCGCCGTAGGAGCCCGAGTGCAGGTCCATGTCCGGCCCCTTGACCCTGATCTCCATGTAGGCCAGGCCCTTGAGACTGTAGCAGATGCCCGGCGTGGTCTCGTTGTAGAGGGTGGTGTCGGAGATGATCACCGCGTCGCAGGCCAGCTTGTCGGGGTGGCTCTCGACGTAGCGGTAGATGCCGTGGCCGCCGCACTCCTCCTCGCCCTCGACGATGAACTTCACGTTCACCGGCAGGTCGGTGCCGGTCTTGACGTAGGCCTCAAGGGCCTTGAAGTGGGCGAAGACCTGGCCCTTGTCGTCGCTGGCGCCGCGGGCGTAGACGATGCCGTCCTCGACCCGCGGCTCGAAGGGCGGCGTCCGCCACAGCTCCAGCGGGTCCACCGGCTGCACGTCGTAGTGGCCGTAGAAGAGCAGGGTGCGGCGGTCGGGCCGCTGCTCGCCCTGGGCGTAGACCAGGGGGTGGCCGTCGGTCTCGACGACCTCGACGGCGAGCCCCAGCGCGCGCAATTCGTCGGCGACGAACGCGCACGCGCGCCGCACGTCGTCCTTGTGCTCGACCTGCGAACTGACGCTGGGAATGCGCAGGAACTCGCACAGTTGGTCCACGTGCTGCTGCCGGTGGGCGTCGAGATGGGCGAGGACCTTTTCGCTAGCCATGGACGGCTCCTTCCTGTACGTTGCCGGGGCTGTGAGGGCGTTCGGCGGCGATTTCGTGTCGTCCCCGCAGGGAAACTAGCCTTGACACCCCCTGGTGTCGAGGCGATTGTGTCGCAGCTTGCCGGATACGGAGATCGTCCGGAGCTGGAATCCACGGCGGTTTCGCCGCCCGCGTCGGGCAGGGCCCGTTCCGCCCGACCTGAGGCCGCGCAACCCGAACTGTTAGGGAGGACCCATGGCCGACATGATCATCTCCAAGACCAAGGTCAAGGAAGCCGTCAAGGACTGCAACGTTTCCGGCGAGTTCTACACCGCGCTGGACGCCAAGGTCCGCGAGCTCATCAAGGCTGCCGAGAAGCGCGCGTTGGACAACGGCCGCAAGACCGTTCGCCCGTACGACCTCTAGTCGCGGGCCCACCCCCGCCACGGGGGAGTGCGAGATCAGCGGGGACCCTTCCGGGGTCCCCGCTTCTGCTTGCGTCCCCGCCGGGCGACGTCGGCGGCGGTGGCGTCCCCCGCCGGTGCCGGCGGCGATGCTCCGCCGCGGCGCGCAGGGGCCGCGCTGGCCTTCCGCGCCTGGCATCGCGCTGGCATGGGCCGGACGCCCCGGCGACCGGTGGCGGAAGGAGAGGCCATGCCGACGAACGTGCGGACCGGCGCCCTGGCGGGCATCGACGGGATCGAGATCACGGCCGAGGTGGATCTCAGCCGCGGCCTGCCCGGCTTTTACCTGGTCGGGCTGCCGGCGGCCGAGGTGCGCGAGAGCCGCCAGCGGGTGGTGGCCGCGCTGCGCAACAGCGGGCTGAAGGTGCCGCCGGGGCGCATCACGGTCAACCTGGCGCCTGCGGGCCTGCGCAAGGAGGGCGCGTCCTACGACCTGGCCATCGCCCTGGGCGTGCTCGCCGCCGGCGGCGGCCGCGGCGGCGGCGCCCTGCAGCGGCGCCGGGACGACACGGTGTTCCTGGGCGAGCTGTCCCTCTTCGGCGAGCTGAAGCCGGTGCGCGGCGTGCTGCCCATCGTCACCGCGGCGGTGGCCGCCGGCTGCCGCACCGCGGTGGTGCCCACGGCCCAGATGGGCGAGGCGGCGCTGGTGCAGGGGGTCACGGTGCGTGGCGCCGACAGCCTGGGCCAGGTGGCCGCCTGGCTGCGGGGCGAGGGGGACCTGGCCCGCCCGTCCGCCGCGCCGACAGCCGACGCGGCCGACGCCGCCCGGGACCTGGCCGCCGCCCGGCTCGCGGCCCTGGACGGCCTGGCCCTGGCGCGCAAGGCGGCCCTGATCGCGGTGGCCGGGCGGCACAACCTGCTGCTGTGCGGCCCGCCCGGCTCGGGCAAGACCCGCCTGGCGCGGCTGATCGGCGACCTGCAGCCCGATCTAGCCGCGCCCGAGGCGCTGGAGGTCACGCGCATCCACAGCGCGGCGGGCCTGCTGGCCGACGGCGCCCTGGTGCGGGCGCGCCCTTTCCGCGCCCCCCACCACACCACCACCCGGGCGGGGCTGGTGGGCGGCGGCGGCTCCCTGCGGCCGGGGGAGGCCACGTTGGCCCACCTGGGCGTGCTCTTCCTGGACGAGTTGCCCGAGTTCGCGCCCGCGGCCCTGGACGCCCTGCGCGAGCCGCTGGAGGACGGCGCCGTGACCGTGATCCGCAGCTACGGCCGGCGCGTCTATCCGGCCCGCTTCCAACTGGTGGCGGCCACCAATCCCTGCCGCTGCGGCCTGCTGGGGGTGGCGCAGCGGGAATGCCGCTGTGCGCCGGGGGAACGGCGCCGCTACCTGGGCCGCCTTTCCGGCCCCCTGCTGGACCGCTGCGATCTCTTCGTGGAGGTGGGGCCCTGGGCCGGCGAACTGCCGCGGGGCGTCTGGGGCGACGGCGCCGAGCCGCCGGCGCCCGGGCGCGGCGGCGACTGGCGCCGGGGCGCTTCCTGGCAGGAGCTGGCGGCGGCCCACCGGGCCCTGGCCGAGCCACCGCCGCTGACGGCCGCGGCGGTCCATCGCCTGGACGATCTGGGGCGGCGCCTGGGCCTGTCCCTGCGGGGGGCGACGCGCTGCCGCCGTGTCGCCGCCACCATCGCCGTGCTCGACGGCCTGGTGCGGGTCGAGCCGCGCCACGTGGACGAGGCCCTCGAGTTCCGGCCGGCGGCCGCCATGGCCGAGGCGGGCCCGGGCGTCTGAAAAGCGGCGGGGGGGGGGGGGGGG
>JBHEPC010000339.1:0-9469 GCA_046260475.1 Candidatus Krumholzibacteriia bacterium
GCATCACGGGCCTCCGGATCGGGGTAGGCTGGTGCGGTCGGGCCGCCCAGTGCGGCCCCATCCTGATATAGCCCATGGCGCGCCCCGATTCCAGCGGCCAGTGCCGGCGCCGGCGCGAATTACCCCGCACGGCAGGCGGACAGCTTGGGTGGCGCCCGGCGGCCGGAATTCGTTCCTTGATAAGAAGAGTGCCGGGCCTGCCCCGGAGTGCCGGCCGGATCGGCTCACATCCCTTGATATTTCGTCACTTCCGATCCGGCACGCCCTTTGCGGGATGGGACCGGACTGCCCGGGCCCCAGGCGCGGGGCCCCCGGATGTCGCGGTAGGCGAGCGAGGCGCAAGCCACGGATGGGAGCGATCATGGCCGTCGAGAAGAAGCACACGCTGCAGAGCCACCTGCAGGCCCTGAAGTCGGGCGAACGGGTGTTCGAGAACGCCTTCCAGGGCGTCAGCCGCATGATCCTGGACGCACCGATCGAGAAGGTGGTCGTCAACGGCAAGACGACCTACGACTTCAAGATCTTCCGGGAGGGGAAGAAGCACATCGTCGGCATGTACGACGAGATCAACAGCTTCGTCTCCTACGTCAAGGACGCCGCCGAGGGGGGCAGTTCGGCCGAGATGGCCTACGTCCTGGTGGGCGAGCCCGGCAACGGCAAGACCTTCTTCGTCGAGTACGTCAGCCGGCTGTACCGCGAGTTCCTCGCCCACGACGGCAACCGCAAGTACACCTTCCGTTTCACCGGCATGGACAAAATCGGGTCATACGGCAGGATTGCGACCATCGAGAGCCAGACCTACGAGGACCCCGCCATCCTCGCCATGAACCTCTTCGACGATCCCGCCGAGAGCCGCAACTGGTTGGCCCGCAAGATAGGTTTGGACGACGCCCAGCTCGACACCATGTACGAGAACTACCGGCCCCTGGGCGCCTGCACCGGCTACATCTGGAACGACGTGCGCACCGCCTGTGGCGGCGACCTGGACCTGATGCTGCAGAGCGTGGACATCATCCCCGTGCCCCTGACCGAGAGCCTGGGCACGGTCACCGGCAAGTACCCGGCGAAGGACAAGATCACCTCCAGCGCCGTGGACCTGCTCGGCGAGGAATCCATCCAGCGCCTGCTGCACATCTCCGACACCAACAACCCCTACCGCTTCGACCTGCGGCGGGGCGCGCTGGCGCGGGTCGCCGGCGGCGGCATCCACTTCTCCGACGAGATGTTCAAGAACAAGAAGGACCTGGTGCAGGTCTACCTGGGCGTGATCCAGAACCGCACCATCGAGATCGACGGCTTCAAGTGGCCCATCGACACGCTCATCGTCGCCACCAGCAACAACAGCGAGTTCAACCGCTTCCTGGCCGAGAAGGAGGAGGCGCCCATCGTCGACCGCTGCCGCATCAGCTACATCAGCCACAACACCAACTACCGGCTGCAGCACGAGCTGACCCAGTACGCCATCGGCAGCGAGACCAAGACCACGCTGACCCGCGAGGAACTGCACCAGGACCCGAACCTCAACTACGCCGCCAGCGTCTCGGCGATCCTGACCCGCCTGCCCCACTCGGACAAGCTGACGCCTGTCGAGACCATGAAGCTGGCCGCGGGCGAGGTCGCCGGGGAGAAGTCGATCAAGACCCTGGCCGAGGTCATCGACACCCTGAGCCAGGACACGGACATCACCAACCGCTTCGGCCAGAAGGGGTTGGGACAGCGCAACCTGGGCCGCGCCATCCAGCTGATGGTCGAGAGCAGCGAGACCAACGAGGGCCGCTGCATGTTCGCCTACGACGTGTTCCGCACCCTCGAGCGGGTGGTGCTGGACTACGTCCACGACAACAACGACCGCGCCAAGTACCTGGAGGACCTCAAGACCGCCCGCAGCCTGTACCGCGAACGGATCATGACGGAGATGTTCAACGCCTACATGGACGAGCCCCAGGCCATCCGCAAGGACGTGATGAACTACGTCAACATGATCATCGGCATCGACGCCGAGCACCTGGGGCCGGACAAGATGTGGAAGTACAAGGACCCCCAGACCGGCGAGCTGCGCGCCCTGAAGGTCGACGAGCGCTTCATCAAGAGCATCGAGGAGCGCCTGCAGCTGAAGACCGAGGAGCAGCGCGAATCGTTCCGCACCTCGATCCGCAAGATCTACGGGCAGAAGATCGGCACCGAGCCGAACGACGACTTCATGGACAACCTCGAACTGGTGAAGGCCGTCACCGACGTGCGCCTCAAGAGCGACATCGCGGGCGCGGGCAGCCTGATCGGCGCCCTGGCCAACCGCACCAACGAGGAGAACCAGAAGCTCTACGACCGCATGATCGACACCATGCTGAACAAGCTGGGGTACTGCCGGACCTGCGCGCAGAAGACCATCGAGTACTTCTGCACCCAGGAGGACGAGACCTAGGGGACGGCCGATGGATCCGCGCACGCAGGCACTGCTGGCCGAACTGGCGGCGCTGGGACTGGACCCGGACCGCGAGGCCCGCCTGCGCGACGAGCTGGCCGGCGGCGGCGACCACGGCCTGCCCTGGCTGCGGACGCCGGCCCCGGCGACCGGCCCCTTGACCGTGCGCCTGGGCACCCTGGACGGCCTGATGGACCGCGACGCCCGCCGCGAGGAGGACGGCTTCCCCCGCAAGATCCGCATCGGGCGCCTGGTCAAGCCGGGCCGCGGCGGCAGGAACAAGGTCGTCGTCGTGCCCACCACGGTCGAGGACAAGCTGGTCCACGACCCCCACTTCGCCGAGAGCGAGGAGGGCGGCGGCGAGGCCGGCGGCACCGGCGACGGCGAAGAGGGCGAGGTCATCGGCGAGCAGCCCGTGCGCCCGGCCGAGGGCGAGGGCGAGGGCGGCGGCGCCGGCCCCGGTCAGGGCGAGAGCGGGCCCCACGAGATGGAGGCCAACGCCTACGACCTGGGCCGCATCCTGACCGAGCAGTTCCAGCTGCCCAACCTCAAGGAGAAGGGCCGCAAACGCTCGTTGACCCGCTACACCTGGGACCTGACCGACCGCCACCGCGGCTTCGGCCAGCTCCTGGACAAGAAGGCCACGCTACGGCGCATCGTCGAGACCAACATCGCCCTGGGACGGGTGCGCGCCGCCGAGCCCGTCGACCCCGCCGGGCTATTGATCGGACCCAAGGACAAGGTCTACCGCATCCTCTCCCGGGAGAAGGCCTTCGAGTCCCAGGCGGTGGTGTTCTTCCTGCGCGACTACTCCGGCTCCATGAGCGGCAAGCCCACCGAGCTGGTGGTCAGCCAGCACGTGATGATCTACAGCTGGATCCTCTACCAGTACCAGGGCCTGGTCGAGTCGCGCTTCGTCCTGCACGACACCGAGGCCAAGGAAGTGGACGACTTCTACACCTACTACAACAGCCGCGTCGCCGGCGGCACCAAGGTGGGCTCGGCCTTCCGCCTGGTGAACCGGATCGTCGAAGAGGAGAACCTGGCCCGCGACTACAACGTCTACGTCTTCCACGGCACCGACGGCGACGACTGGGACTCCGAGGGCAAGGAGACGCTGCCCGAGATCGAGAAGATGCTGGGCTATGCCGCGCGGGTCGGCGTGACCATCGCCCAGAGCCCGTACGGGGCCAAGAGCGAGACCGAGGTGGAGAAGTACCTCAAGAAGTCCGGGCTGCTGGAGAAGCGCCAGGACCTGATCCGCCTGGACGTGATGCCCGAGGGCGCGGACGAGCCGCGCCTCATCGAAGGCATCCGCAAGCTGATCGCCGAATAGGACGCTGCATGCAGCTGATCGACCAGCACGCCAAGCGCATCATGGAGGGCTGCAAGGAGCGGGCCCGCGACGCCGGCCTGCGCTTCGACGACGAGACCCTCGAGTACATCGTGACCAACCGCGACCTGGTCGAGCTCTCGCCGAAGGTCATGATCCCCACCATGTACGACTACTGGGTGCACGACCTCGAGGTGCTGCAGGGCCGGGGCCGCTACGAGCTGTACCCGAGCAACCCCTACGAGACCGTCATCAACACCCGGCCGGCCATCAGCTTCTACAACGACAACAACCCCGACTGGCTGAACGTGATGATCTTCTACCACGTGATCGGCCACATCGACTTCTTCCAGAACAACCTGTACTTCCGCCACACCTGGGACGACGACTTCGCCGGCCAGGCCCTGGCCGACAAGCGCGCGATCGCCCGCCTGCGCGGCGAGCACGGGCGCTGGGTCGACTACGTGATCGAGTTCGCCCGCTCCATCGACAACCTGGTGGACTTCCACGGCATGCTCTCGGACCTGCACCGGCCGCCCCGCGACGACTGGGGCCGCCGCGTGGACTGGTACTTCGACGTCTTCCTGCAGGACGTCAAGAAGGCCCGCACCACCGAGTACGTGAAGGAGATCGAGCGCTTCAACGCCGCCCGGCGCGAGCACGGCGACGACGGCGAGGAGTTCTTCTTCGGCGAGGTCGGCCGCCGCCACCCCGAGTTCGCGGCCATGTTCGCCCGCGCCGAACGGACCCCGACGCACCGCCGGCGGGACCTGATGGCCTACCTGCTGGAGCACAGCCCGTTCCTGGCGCAGGAGGAGAACCGCTGGATGAAGGACGTCGTGCAGATCGTGCGCGAGACCTCCCTCTACTTCCAGCCCCAGATCCGCACCAAGATCCTGAACGAGGGCTGGGCCAGCTACTGGCACGAGGTCCTCTTCATGCGCGACGACCGCATCGCCGGCCACGAGGTCGACTTCGCGCGCGTCAACGCCATGGTCACCTCGCTGCCGCGCGTCGGCCTGAACCCCTACGCCCTGGGCATGCGTCTGTTCCAGTTCATCGCCGACGCGGCGGACAAGGGCCGCTACAGCCGCGCCTTCCTCTCCCTGCTGGACGCCGACGCCCGGCGCCGCTTCGACGGGAACACGGGCCTGGGCCGCGAGTATATCTTCCGCGTGCGGGAGAACCTGGACGACTACCTGTTCGTCAGCACCTTCCTCGAGCAGGACTTCGTGGACCGCCACCGCCTGTTCGTGGCCGACCGCGTGCTGGACGAGCAGCGCATGGTCTGGCGCTGGTACGTCAAGAGCCGCAAGGCGGTCGACTACCGCGCGATGGTCGAGGGCAAGCTGTACCACCCGCCCCACGTGACCGTGGACCCGGCCCGCACGGGGCCCGAGGTCCTGCACCTGGAGCACCACTTCGAGGGCAAGCCCCTGGTGCGGGACCACATCCACAACACCCTGCTGGGCCTGGAGTACCTCTGGGGCGGCAAGGTGGTGCTGGAGACGACCGAGGTGAAGTCGGTCCGCAAGGCCGACCGCGGACCGGACGCCGCCGCGCAACCCGCCCTGCCCGGGCTGGGCGCCGGCGGCGGGGACGAACCGGAGATCCAATGGCAGCGCGTGCGCTACACCATGAAGGACAGGAAGCTCAGCAAGGGGCTGATCTGAGGATGGAACACATCCGCAAGGCGATGCGCCACCTGACGGAGGCCGGCCGCGGGCACGATCCCGCGCGCACCGTGACCTTCGACGAGTTCCTGCTGCAGCTGCAGGAGCACCCCGAGCGCCTGATCCGCAACGTCCACCAGGTCTTCCACGACATGGTGACCGCCTACGTGGGCGAGGGCCACGACGAGTACCCCGGCGATCCCGAGTCCATCAACTTCATCGCCTACGACAGCACCCGGCTGTTCGTGGAGAACACCGACAACCCCTTCTTCGCCGACCGCATCTTCGCCAACCGCCTGATGAACATGATCGCGGGCTTCCGCGGCGGCACCCAGCAGAACAAGATCTACCTCTTCGACGGCCCCCCGGGCTGCGGCAAGTCCATCTTCCTGAACAACCTGCTGCAGAAGTTCGAGGAGTACGCCAACAGCGCCGCCGGCTGCCGCTACGAGGTGGTCTGGCACCTGGACCGCAACGTGCTGGGCGAGGCGGCCGAGGACAGCGGCCCCGTCGTCGACCAGCTGGCGCGGCTGCTCTGCGACTGGGACGCGGCCCAGAAGATGGTGGACGACGCCCGCCAGGAGCAGTCCCACCGCGCGCCGCGGCCCGAACGCCCCGACCCGGCCGCGCGGCCGGATCGTCCGGAACGCCCGCCGGTCGACCGCGGCTTCGTCGAGGTGCCCTGCCCCAGCCACGACAACCCGCTGGTGATGATCCCCAAGGAGGCTCGCCCCGCCTTCTTCGACGAGCTGTTCGCCAGCGACGAGTTCAAGTGGAACCTCTCGGCGGGCAAGGACTTCGACTGGGTCTTCAAGGCCGCGCCCTGCACCATCTGCGAGTCCCTCTACCAGGCCCTGCTGCACAAGCTGGGCGACCCGGCGCTGGTCTTCCGCATGATCCACGCCCGCCCCTACGTCTTCAACCGGCGCCTGGGCGAGGGCGTGACGGTCTGGAACCCCGGCGACCGCCTGACCCGCCAGCCGGTGCTGACGAACCCGCATCTGCAGCGGCGCATCTCGTCGCTGCTGCAGGACAGCAACCAGGTGCGCTACCTGTTCTCGCGCTACGCCCGCACCAACAACGGCATCTTCGCCCTGATGGACATCAAGGGCCACAACAAGGACCGCCTGCTGGAGATGCACAACATCATCAGCGACGGCGTGCACAAGGTGGAGGAGATCGAGGAGAACGTGCACTCGCTGTTCCTGGGTGTGATGAACCCGGAGGACAACAAGAACATCCGCGGCTTCCAGTCGCTGACCGACCGCATCGAGTTCATCAACATCTCCTACGTGCTGGACTCGTCCACGGAGGTGCTGATCTACCGCGAGGTCTTCGGCCGCCACGTGGGCGAGGCCTTCCTGCCGCGGGTGCTGGAGAATTTCGCCCGCGTCATCATCTCCAGCCGCCTGAACGCCAAGTCCCCGGCCATGCACGAGTGGATCGGGGACCCGTCCAAGTACGAGCTCTACTGCGACGAGAACCTGCTGCTCCTGAAGATGACCATCTACACCGGCCGGATCCCGTCCTGGCTGGACGAGGAGGACCGGCGCGCCTTCACCGCGAGCCGCCGCCGCCGCATCATCGCCGAGGCCGAGACCGAGGGCGACAAGGGCTTCAGCGGCCGCGACGCCCTGGACATCTTCCACGACCTGATCTCGAGCTTCGGGCGCGACGGCCAGATGATCACCATGGACACCCTGGTCCGCTTCTTCACCCACGCCCGTCCGGAGCTGGCCAAGCAGATCCCCGACGGGTTCCTGGACTCCCTGCGGCAGATGTACGACTACCAGACGCTGCAGGAAGTGAAGGAATCCCTCTACTACTACAACGAGGACCAGATCGCGCGGGACATCCAGAACTACCTGTTCGCCCTGAACTACGAGCCCGGCACCACCGCCACCTGCAGCTACACCGGCGACCGCCTGGAGATCGGCGAGCCGTTCCTGACGGGCATCGAGGAGCATCTCATCGGCGCCGACGCCAAGCAGGCCCGCCGCAAGGAGTTCCGCGCCGAGACCCAGCGCGAGTACACCTCGCAGACCCTGACCCAGGAGATGATGGTCGAGGGCCGGCCCATCGCCGCGACCACGCTGTTCGAGGAACTGCACAAGCGCTACGTGCACAGCCTGAAGGAGCAGGTCCTGAAGCCGTTCCTGAAGAACGCCAACTTCCGGCGCGCGCTGAAGGACTACGGCACCGACGAGTTCCGCACCTACGACCGCCGCATCCGCGGCGACGTCACCTACCTGATCCGCAACCTCGTGGACCGCTTCGAATACAACGAGTCCTCGGCGCGCGAGGTCTGCCTGTACGTGCTGGACCGGGATCTGGCGGAGGAGTTCGGGTAGGGCATCGGGAGCAGGGCGCCACTCACTCCGCCTGCCGCCGCCGCGCCCGCCCCACCGCCGGCCCCAGCCACACCCGCTCGTACGCCCGGTTCAGCAGGTCGTTCCGGGCGTTGAACCCCTGCGCGGGATCGGCGCGGAAGCGCTCGAGGTCGGCCGCCAGGGCGGCCGCGCCGTAGGCCTCCACCTGCCGCGGGAACAGCTCGTCCCGCACCCAGGCGTAGAGCTCATGCTCGCCCTCGACCATCGCCGCCAGGCGGGACCGCGTGGCCGGGTCGGCCAGCATCTGCCTGGCCAGGCGGTTCGAGCCGGCGGTGTTCTCGCGGCGGTAGGCCGGGTTCAGCTCCGGCGCCGCCAGCTTGCGCAGCAGCAGCAGCGATTCGTCGAAGCGCTCGAGCAGCCCGACGAACACGCCGTGGCGCTCGATGGCCGCGATGGCCGCCCGCGGGTCGCCGTCGCGGGAGAAGTACTTCGTCTGCAGCTCGTGCGGCTCGTGCCAGGCGCACCAGCCGTCCAGGTCCAGGGGCGCGGGCACCGTCGCCCGGTGGAACTGGTAGTGCGATGCCATGCGGGCGACGGGCTCGCGCAAAAATGCGAAGCAGCGGACCGGCTGCACCTCGTGCAGTTCCGACCACAGGGTCAGCGCATGGCCGCCCACCGCCCGCATGAACGGGCAGAGCCGGCGCAGGCGCCTCAGGTCATCCTGGTCGTAGGTGGCGATGGCCAGGGGGCGGCCCACCTCCCCCGGCCGCAGCGGACGCCGCCAGGGCAGGGCGTGGCAGTACGCGGGGCCGTAGCTGCTGCGCAGCATGGTCTCGAGCGAGCGGCCCCCGGTCTTGGCGATGTGCAGGAAAGCCAGCAGCGGCCGGGTCATGCCTCCCCCGTGGGCGCCTGGCGGTAGCCCTCGGGGTTGCCCTCCTGCCAGCGCCAGTGGTCGGCGCACATCTCGGCGATGCCGCGGTCCGCCTTCCAGCCCAGCACGCGGGCGGCGAACGACGGGTCGGCGTAGCAGGTGGCGATGTCCCCGGGCCGCCGGCCGGCCACCCGGTAGGGAACCTTGCGCCCGGACGCGGCCTCGGCCGCCGCCACCATCTCCAGCACCGAGTAGCCGCGGCCCGTGCCCAGGTTGATGGGCGTGCAGCCGGGCAGGTCCGCCAGCTTCTCGATGGCCGCGACGTGGCCGACAGCCAGGTCCACGACGTGGATGTAGTCGCGCACGCCGGTGCCGTCGGGGGTGGGGTAGTCGTCGCCGAAGACCTGCAGCTCCGGCAGCCGGCCCACCGCGACCTGCATCACGTACGGCATCAGGTTGTTGGGCAGGCCCCGGGGGTCCTCGCCGATGCGACCGCTGGGGTGGGCGCCCACGGGGTTGAAGTAGCGCAGCAGCACCGAGCGCCAGGCGGGGTCGGCCTCGCACAGGTCGTGCAGGATCTTCTCGATGAACAGCTTGGTGCGGCCGTAGGGGTTGGTCGCGGTCAGGGGGAAGTCCTCGGTGATGGGCACCCGGGCCGGGTCGCCGTAGACCGTGGCCGACGACGAGAACACGATGCTGCGCACCCCGTGCTCGACCATCACCTCGAGCAGGGTCAGGGTGCCGGTGACGTTGTTCTCGTAGTAGCGCAGGGGCACCTGGACGCTCTCGCCCACGGCCTTCAGGCCCGCGAAGTGGATCACGGCATCGAAATCGTGGCGG
>JBHEPC010000349.1:0-3484 GCA_046260475.1 Candidatus Krumholzibacteriia bacterium
GTGTCCAGGATCTCGAAGCCGGTCCGGGTCAGCACGAGCGCGCCTTCGCCCGGGACCGCGGCGCCGGCGTAGACCGTGGCCGGACCGCCCGGTCCCTGGCGCACCAGGTGCAGCTGCGTGACGCCGTCGCTGGGCACCCCCAGCGCGAAGACCAGGCGCACCGCGCCTTCGGCGGTCCAGGTCGCTTCCCAGCGGGTCAGCAGGGTGGCCACCACCTGGTCGCTGGTGTCCACCAGCAGGCAGAAGCCCCCGGTCGTGTTGGTGGCGATGTTGCCGTAGGGCGCGCCGACGGCGATATCCCACAAGCCGTCGCCGTCGAAGTCGCCGGCGGAACTGACCGCCCAGCCGAACTGGTCGTCCGCCTCGGTACCCGGCATCAACGGGATGTTGGCCGCGATGCCGAGGCTGGCCGCGCTGTTCTGGGACGCCGAGCCGCCCTCCCAGACGTAGGCCCGGCCGGCGTTGCTCGCCTCGAAATCCCGCTGAGGGGCGCCGATGGCCAGATCCTCGGCCGAGGTCCCGGCAACGTTGCCCAGCCGCGCCACCGACCAGCCGAAGCGGTCGCCGGCGTTGGCGCCGTTGACGTAGCGGTTGCCCGCGCTCGACGGGCTCGTGCCGCCGAAGACGAGCTCGACCCGCCCGTTGCGGCTGGCGCCGGCGTTCATCTCCGGGGCGCCGATGGCCAGGTCGTCGATGCTGCCGCCGTCCCAGCGGCCCGCGTTGCGCAGGGCGAAACCGAAGCGGCCGCCGGCGGGGTTGCCGTAGGAGGTGCTGAGCCAGTGGTCGATGGTGGTGTCGGGAGCCGCCCCACCCAGGGAGCCCTCGTAGACGTAGACGGCGCCGGCGTCGAGGGCGCGGGTGTTGTTGTCCGGGGCGCCGACGGCGATGGCCCGGGGATTGCCCCCCAGGAAGTTGCCGGCGTCGCACACGGCCCAGCCGAAGTGGTCGTCGGCGAAGGTCCCCCGCAGGACGGTGGCGTCGGCCAGATTGGTGCTGGGCCCGCCGGCGGCGCCGTAGATCACGTAGGCTGCCCCGTTGTTGGTGCCGCCCAGGTCGGCCATGGGCGCGCCGACGACGAAGTCGTCGATGCCGTCGCCGTTGAAATCCCCCGCCGCCGAGACGGAAAAGCCGAAGTGGTCGTCCGTCGAGGCGCCGTTGATGGTCAAAGCCGGTGCGGACGGCGGGTTCGCCGCGCCATGGAACACGTAGACCCGGCCGGGACGGCTCGAGCCCCGCGCCGGGGCGCCCACGGCCCAGTCCGGCCGCCCGTCGTCGTTGACGTCCCCGATGGGTGCCACGCACCAGCCGAACTCGTCGTCGGCGACGCCGTGCCACACGCGGTCCGGCGCCACGGTCAGGTTGCGCCCGCCCAGCCACAGGAAGGCCGAGCCGGCCTTGTTGCCGCCCACGTCCGAGGCCGGCGCCCCGACCAGCAGTTCCCAGCGCCCGTCACCATCAAGATCCTCCAGTTCGCGGACCGACATGCCGAAAAGCGCATCGGACGCGCCGTCGGCGGCGTCGGTCAGGTGCACGGCGCCCAGGACGCCAGGCACCGCCCCCAGCAGCAAGAGCGCCGGGAACACGAGGACGGCATGGAGGTTGCAACGGTTGCGACTGGACACGACAGGACCTCCGCATCAGCACGATTTGCCGGCCGGGGGGCGGGTTTTCCTGGCAGGAAACCGGCCACGGCAGGCGGAATGCACGATTTCCGGGGGTCATCATAGCATGGAAGCGGACCCCGGTCATGGTCCCAGCAAGGACGGGACCCAGAAATCCCTTGATCGGGACACGGTGGTGAGGCAGATTTCCTGGAACGCCAGCCGGGACGGACCTCGCCGGAATGCTAAGGATGGAACCCTGATCACCACGATCTGCAAACGCATCCCGGTGGCCCCGACCTTGGCCGTCGGTGGCCTTTTGCTGCTGGCCTGGGGCTCCGGCCGCCTCCCGCTGGGCGACCACGGCAACGGCATGGGCGGCCCCGCCGAGCCGCCGATGTCCCGGGTCCTGGCCACCGAGGCCGGTTTTTCCCACCTGCTGCCGGGCGCCCTGGTGCGCCGGGACGAGAACCCGGTGCTGCCGCTGGGCGAGCTGGGTCCGGTCTTCCGGCCCGACGAGGGTCCGCGGGAGATGGTCATCGGCCGCCGCGAGACCTTCTACGACGCCCTGGTCGCCCGCGGCGTCGCCCACGAGGACATCATGATCCTCGTGAAGGCGTGCAAGCCCTTCCGCAACCTGTCCAAGGTGCGCGCGGGCGAGCGCTTCCGCATCCACGTGGCCCCCGACGGCGGGCTGCGCTCCCTGGGCTTCGACCTGGACGAGGAAAGCCACGTCTCCTGGGTCCGCCGGGGCGACACCTACGAGCGCGAGGACGGCACCTACCCGGTCGAGCGCCGCCTGCGCGGCGTGGGTGGCACCATCGAGCTGAGCCTCTACGCCAGCCTGCAGCAGCTGGACGCCCCCCTGGCCCTGGCCGCCAAGCTCAACGACATCCTGGGCTGGGACGTGGACTTCAGCCGCGACCTGCGCCGGGGCGACACCTTCCGCGTGGTCTACGAGGAGATCTGGAAGGAAGGCCGCTTCGTGCGCACCGGCCCGGTCATGGCGGCCGAGCTGACCTGCCGCGACGCGCCGCGGCGCGCCTACCTCTACACCGACCGCGACGGCAAGCCCGGCTACTACGACCCGGACGGGAAGAACCTGCAGAAGCAGCTGATGCGCGCGCCGCTGGAGTACTCCCGCGTCAGCAGCGAATTCTCGTACCGCCGCTTCCACCCGGTGCTCAAGCGCCACATGCCCCACCTGGGCGTGGACTACGCCGCCCCCCTGGGCACGCCCGTGCGCGCGGCCGGCGACGGCACGGTGGTGGCCGCCCGCCGCAAGGAGGGCAACGGCCGCTACGTGCAGATCCGCCACACCAACCGGGAATACGAGACCTTCTACCTGCACCTGTCGGGCTTCGCCAAGGGCGTCAAGGAGGGCACCAAGGTGCGGCAGGGGCAGCTCATCGGCTACGTGGGCGCCACCGGCTACGCCACCGGCCCGCACCTGGACTTCCGCGTGCGCAAGAGCGGCCAGTTCGTCAACCCGCGCACCCTGAAGCTGCCCCCGGCGGACCCGGTGCCCGCCGGCGAACTCCCGGTGTTCGCGGCCCTGGGCTCCCAGTACGCCGTGGCTCTCGACGCGGTGGCCATAGGCACGACGGTGCCGGTGCCGGCGGTCGCGGTGATCCAGCCGCCCGCCTGGGACGGCCAAGCCTACGCCGCGGAGCACGCGCCGCTGCTGACTCTTTCAGCGGCGGACTGAGCGGCGGACCGGACGGACCGGGCGCGGGCCCGGCGGCGATCACCGCACCAGGTTGCGCACCGTCACCAGCACCGTGGCCGGCACCTGCAAGAGCCGCCCGTCCGCGGGCCGCCAGAAGCCGGCGGGCTCCTCGCCGGCAGGGACCGGCGCCAGGAGCCCCGGACCACCCGGGACG
>JBHEPC010000358.1:0-2660 GCA_046260475.1 Candidatus Krumholzibacteriia bacterium
CACCACGGTCCAAGGCGCCTCGTTGCCGGGCATGAAGACCAGCGCCCAGGGCCGCAGCGGGCCCCATCCGGGCGCGTAGCGCAGCCACACGAACGCCAGCACCATCAGCAGCTCGAGGGCACGGGTCACGACCGGCACGCCACGGTGCGGCCGGTCCAGGCCCAGGGGGTAGAAGTAGAAGAAATACATGAGAAGGTTATCGGCCGCAGGCGCGGGGTACTTGACCCCGGGACGGGCGCGGGGGCGGACGCGAGGCCGGGCGCGGCGCCGGCTCCGCCCGCTCAGGCCCGGCCGGCGGCCACAGAATCGGCCACGACGCGGCCGTCGTGCAGGCGCAGGACCCGCCGGCAGCGGGCGGCGATGTCCTCCTCGTGGGTCACGATCACCACGGTATGTCCCCGCCCGTTGAGCTCGCCGATCAGCCCCATGATCTCGTCGCTGGTGACCGAGTCCAGGTTGCCCGTGGGTTCGTCCGCCAGCAGCAGCGACGGGCTGTTGACCAGGGCCCGGGCGATGGCCACCCGCTGCCGCTGGCCCCCCGAGAGCTCGTTGGGCCGGTGGTGGGACCGGTCGGCCAGCCCCACGTCGTCCAGGGCGCGGGCCACCCGCCGGGCGCGCTCGGCGGCCCGCACCCCGGCGTAGACCAGGGGCAGCTCGACGTTCTGGGCCGCGGTGTTGCGCGGCAGCAGGTTGAAGGTCTGGAAGACGAAGCCGATCTCCCGGTTGCGGATCTCGGCGAGGCGGTCGTCGCCCAGGCTGCTGACCTCGGTCCCGGCCAGGCGGTAGGTGCCCCGGGTGGGGGTATCCAGGCAGCCGAGCATGTTCATCAGGGTGGACTTGCCCGAGCCGCTGGAGCCCATGACGGCCACGTACTCGCCCCGGTCGATGTCCAGATCGATGCCCCGCACGGCGGGCACCTCCTGGGTGCCCACCATGTAGATCTTGTGCAGGTCCCGCACCTCGATCAGACGTTCGCTGCTCACCGCGACGCCGCCGCCGCGGTCCAGGGGCTCAGGCGCCCGGTGGCCCGCTCCAGCTGGGCCCGCGCCATCAGGAAGTCGGCGGTGGCCCGGACCTCCTGGCCCCGGGCGTTGGCCTGATTGGCCTGGGCGACGATGATGTCCAAGGTGGTGCCCGCGCCCACGCGGAAGCGCTCCCGGGCCAGGCGCAGCTCCTCGTCCGACTGGACGATGGTCTCGCGGCTGACCTTGGCCCGCTCGCGGGCCTCGACCATGGCGTTGTGCAGCTGGCGGATCTCCACCTGCGCGTTCAGGCGGGCCTGGTCCAGCTCGTACTCGGCGATGCGGGCGTTGGCCTTGGCCTTGCTGCGGCTGGTCCAGGTCTGCAGGCGGTCGAAGACGTTCCAGTTGATCGCATAGCCCCAGCTCAGGTTCTCGGAGGTCTGGGAGCCGAACCGGTACGGGCTCTCGTTGTCGTAGCGCGAGTAGCGCGCGGAGACGTCGAGGCTGGGCCACAGGCCGCTGGTCGCGGTGGTGATGTCCTTGCGCCGGGCGTCGGCCGCCAGCTCGTTGCTGCGCAGGTCCAGGCGCTGGGCCAGGGCCTCCTCGTACAGATCCTCCACCGGCGGCACGAAGAAGTCGGTCTCCAGCACCGACGGGTCCACGCGGAAGGTGGCGGCCAGGGGCCGGTTCATGGCGAAGGCCAGGTCGGCGAAGGCCATCTTGACCCCGTTGTCGGCCACGACCACCTCCAGCCGGGTGTTCTCCAGCTGCACCCGCTGCTGTAGGACGTCGCTCTTGGCGGCGCTGCCCAGGCGGAAGTAGGTCTCGGTCTTCTCCAGCTCCTTGGCGGTCTGGTCCCGGGTCTCGAGCGCCACCTTCAGCAGCTCCTCGGCCCGCAGCAGGTTGTAGTAGGCCATGACCACGTCCTGCACCACCAGCTCGCGGGTGTAACCGCGGCTGGCCTCGGCCGCCGCCAGGGACCGCTTCGCCGAGCCCAAGCTGCTGAACTTGGCGAACCCGTTGAACAGGTTCATGGTCGCGGCGCCGGACCAGTCCTTGTACTTGGTGTTGATGGTCTCGTCGGCCAGGCCCAGGGGAACCTGGGTCTGCAGGAACCAGAGGGTGGAATCGCCGGCCGAGTCGAAGGTGTAGTAGGGCTCCTGGCCGAATTCGTACTGCTGCATGTCGAAGTCGGTGCGCTCGGACTTCTGCCACGAGCGCGAGAGGTTCACGTTGGGCAGGAAGGCGCCGTAGGCCGCCGTCACGTCCTGCGCGGCGGAGTAGCGCCGCTCGTCGCTGATGGCCAGCGCCGGGCTGCTCTCCAGCGCGATGCGCACGCAGTCGGTGATCGACAGCAGGGGCGCGTCCCGCCCCGCCGCCGGGGCCTCCTGGGCGGCCGCGGGGTCGGCCGCCGCGACGGCGAGCACGAGGCAGACGGCCGCGCACGCGGGCCGCGGCCGGAAAGGTCGGATTCGCATCATCCTGCACTCCTGGTGGCTGAAGTCTCCCCCGCGCGCCGGCCACGCGGCCGGCCGGGGCCCCGATCATAGAGCCGTTCCTGCCCGAAACCAAATGTGGAATCCGGACGGGCCCCTGGGCGGGCCCGCTATCCTACGGATCCGCGCCGCTGCGGTTGCGTCCGGCGTGCCATCTACCCAACGCGCGGGGCGGTTGTTCCCAGCGGCCGCGGCGGGCCGG
>JBHEPC010000376.1:0-3293 GCA_046260475.1 Candidatus Krumholzibacteriia bacterium
GCCGCACAATAATGACCGCCCCGGGCGCAGGGTTCCATCGGAAAAATGGCCCCGTCCAAGGCGGCGGCGCAAATCGCCCCGTGCCCGGACCGGGTCCGGATGCTATGGTGGGGCCCGTCTCGCCTGCCCGCCAAGGCCCCCCGGGGGGCCCTTTCGCAAGGATGCGAAGCCCGTATGCGGATCCTCGCCATCTACAAGCACTACTGGCCCGACACCACGCCCTACGCCCGCATCCTGCGCTCGATCCTCGAGCGCTGGGCCGCCGACGGCCACGACGCGCGCGTCCTGACCGCCCAGCCCGGCTACAACGACATCCGCCAGCCGCTGCAGCCGTGGCGCGAGACCCTGGGCGGGGTGCAGGTCGTGCGGCTGCGCATCCCGCGCGAGGTCAAGCGCAGCCTGCCGCGCCGCCTGGCCTCGTTCGGCGTGTTCCTGGCCCGGGCCGCCTGGTCGGCCTGCACCGGGGCCCGGCCCGACGCGATCATCGTCAACGTGCATCCGCCGTTTTTGATGGGCCTGACCTGCCGCTTGATCAAGGCCGTGCGGGGCGTGCCCTACGTCTACCACTGCCAGGATCTGCACCCCGAAAGCGGCCGCGCCGCCGGGCAGCTGGCCGGCGGCCTGCGCTACCGGTTGCTGCAGTGGATCGACACGGGCAACTGCCGGGCGGCGCGGCTGGTGGTCACTCTCTCGCCGGACATGGTCGCCACGTTGGCCGACCGGGGCGTCGATCCCGGGCGCATCGTCGTGATCAACAACTTCATCCTGGACACCGGGCCCGCGCCGGCGGACGAGCCCTCGCCGGTGGCCAGGCTGGCCCGCTCGTCCCGGGACGACTTCGTGGTCCTGTTCGCCGGCAACCTGGGCCGCTACCAGGCCCTCGACAAGGTCATGGCCGCAGCCAGGCTGCTGCGCGACGACCGGGGCGTGCGCTTCCTGTTCATGGGCGAGGGCGCGGCCAAGGCCGACCTGGTGCGCCAGGCGGGGGACCTGGTCGGCCGCACCGTGTTCTTCAGCCCGTTCCAGCCCCTGCCGGTGGCCGTCAGGGCCATGGAGGAGGCGGACCTGGCGCTGGTGTCGTTGGGCAAGGGCGTCCACCGGGTGGCCTACCCCAGCAAGACCATGATGGTGCTGGCCGCCGGCTGCCCGGTGCTGGCGGTGATCGAGCCCGAAAGTTCCCTGGCCCAGGCGGTCACCGCCCACGGGCTGGGCCTGACCTGCGCCCAGGACGACCCCGCCGCCATCGCCGCGGCGGTGCTGCGGGCCCGCACCCAGCGCCTGGAGTGGCGCCGGCGCCGGCCAGAAATCGCCGCCTGGGCCCAGGCCGAGTTCGGGCGGGAGCAGACCCTGGACCGCTGGTCGGAGTTGGCGGCGCGCCTGGCGGCCGGGTCGTGAGGTGCCGATGCTGAACCCCCTGCGCGGCGGGCCGGACGCCCACTTCAAGGAGGTGCTGCACGGCGCCTTCTGGGCCTTCGCCCTGCGCGTCGTGGGCGCGGTGGTGGGGTTCGGGTTCAACGTGCTGCTGGCCCGGGCGCTGGGCGCCGACGGGGCGGGGATCTACTTCCTCGCGCTGACGGTCACGACCATCGCGGCGGTGGTGGCGCGGTTGGGGTTGGACAACACCATGCTGCGCCGCGTGGCGGCCGCCGTCGACCGCGGCGACTGGGCCGAGGCCGCCGGGGTCTACCGCACGGCCATGGGGATGTCGCTCGTGGGCGGGGCGGCTCTGGCGGCCGTGCTGTTCCTGCTGACGCCGCTGCTGGCGGAGCACGTCTTCCGCCTGCCCGACCTGGCGCCGACCCTGCGCATCATGGTGCTGGCGGTGCCGGTCTTCGCCCTGCTGACCCTGCAGGCCGAGGCCGTCAAGGCCCGCAAACAGGTCGCCGCCGCCACCTTTTTGCAGGGCGTGGGCGTGCCTCTGGTGGGCCTGGCGGCGCTGGGGCTGCTGTTCGTGCGCATCGACTCGCCCGTCTGGGTGGCGTCGGTGTACCTGGGCTCGACGGCCTTGAACCTGGCCCTGGGTACGGTCATCTGGCGCCGGGGTCGGCGCGGCTTCGCCGGCGCGCCCGTGCCCGTGGCGCCGCGGACCCTGCTTGCTTCCAGCCTGCCGCTGATGAACGTGGCCGTGCTGGCGCTGGTCACCAGCTGGGCCAGCACCCTGGCCCTGGGCCTGTGGGCGACGGCCGCCGACATCGGCCACTTCGGCGCCGCCCAGCGCTGCGCCGTGCTGACCAGCTTCATCCTCGTGGCGGTCAGCTCCATCGCCGCGCCCAAGTTCGCCGCCCTGCACGAGCAGGGGCGCACCGCCGAGCTCCGGCGCCTGGTGCGCCAGAGCGCGGGGCTCACCTTCGCCCTCTCCTCGCCGGTGCTGCTGGTGCTGGTCCTGGCGCCGCGGACGGTCATGGGCCTGTTCGGCGAGGGGTTTGCGGCGGCCGGCCCGCTGCTGGTGATCCTGGCGGCGGGCCAGTACGTGAACGCTTTCACCGGCACCGTGGGCCACCTGCTGATGATGACCGGGCTCGAGAAGCCGATGCGCAACGTGACCCTGGCCGTGGCAGCGCTGACCATTGCCCTTAACGTGGTGCTGGTGGGCCCCTGGGGCGGCGTGGGCGCGGCCACGGCCACCGCGATGGGCGTGGCGACCCAGAACGTCGCCTTCGTGTTCGTGGTGCGGCGGCACCTGGGGTTCTGGGCGCTGCCGCTGCTGCCGGGGCGGCGCCGGGCTTGACATACAACCCCACAAGGTTGTATTGAGGAAAACAACCTCAGGGGGTTTGTCGCGGTGAACGCCCGGCTCCTGCAGCGGGCCGAACTCTGACCCGGGAGGTGGATCCGTGGCGACGACCTTCGGCGCGGTGGTGACCGGCGATGTCAACGCCTCCACGCGTCTTGCGGCCGAGGCCGCTCGCGGGCTCGAGGCCCTGCTCGAGCGCTGCTACGCCGAGACCGACGCGGCCCTGCCGCGGGCCGGGCTGCGGGGCTACTCCGCCTTCCGGGGCGATGCCTGGCAGTTCGCCGTGGGCTGCCCCGAGTTCGCGGTGCGGGCGGCGCTGTTCTACCGCGGGCGCCTGCTGGTGCACAGCGAGCGCCAGCTGGGGCGCAAGCTGCACAGCTCGGCCGCCATCGGCTTCGGGACCATCGAATGGCTGCCCGACAGCACCTCCAGCGCCGGCGGGGGCACGGCCTACGAATTGTCGGGCCGGCGCCTGGACCGCCTGCGCCGGCGCATGCCCGGTTTGGGGCTGGCGGGGGCCGACGGCGGGCGCTACGCGGCCGGTGGCCGCGCCCTGCAG
>JBHEPC010000393.1:0-2537 GCA_046260475.1 Candidatus Krumholzibacteriia bacterium
GGGTGGTCCCCGGGCGATCAGCCGCCAAAGTTAGCCTTCAAAAGGTCGTCCGCCACTGGAAAACCGTGAACGTGGGCGCCGCGGCCGACCCGGGCATGTCCCCCCCGGGGGGCCCGAACTGCTCGTCCCAGCGGTCGGGCACCGGCACCGGGTCGCTGTCGAAGGCGAAGAGGTGGGCCCCCACGTAGGCGTCCAGGGCGATGATCAGCAGCGCGCCGCCGCCCCACCAGGCGAAGTCCCGCATCTGTTCCCACAGCTCTTCGGCCAGGTCGTCGTAGCGCCGCCGGTTGAGCGACTCCTCGGCCGAGAAGGTGGCGGCGAAGTCCCGGGCCCGCCGGGCCTGCCGGTCCCGGGAGATGACGTTGGTCCAGAAGTACATCTGCGCCCCGTAGGCCAGGCCGGCGCGCCAGCCGTTGCCGGCGTAGAGCTGGCCCCAGCCCGGGAACACCGGCGTCATCAGCACCGCGCCGGTGGCGTTGACGCCCGTGTGCCAGAGGTCGGGCTTGGCGCTCTCGAAATCGATCAGCTCGGGGTCCAGGCGCCGGACCGCACCGCGCCGCCGGGCGCACGCCCAGGAGCACGATGGCCGCCTCGCAGGACATGACCCGCAATTTCTGCATCATCGCCCACATCGACCACGGGAAGAGCACCCTGGCCGACCGGCTGCTCGAGCACACGGGCACGCTGACGGGCAAGGCCATGCAGGAGCAGGTGCTCGACTCCATGGACCTGGAGCGCGAGCGGGGCATCACCATCAAGAGCCATCCCATCCGCATGGACCACAAGGCGCCCGACGGCTCGGCCTACGTGCTGAACCTGATCGACACGCCGGGCCACGTGGACTTCCACTACGAGGTCAGCCGCAGCCTGGCCGCCTGCGAGGGCGCCCTGCTGGTGGTCGACGCGGTGCAGGGGGTGCAGGCCCAGACCATCAACAACATGTACCTGGCCATCGAGCACGACCTGACCATCATCCCGGTGATCAACAAGATCGACCTGCCGGCGGCCCGTCCCGACTACGTGGCCGAGCAGTTCATCGACCTGATCGGCTGCGATCCGGACGAGATCCTCATGGTCAGCGCCAAGACCGGCGAGGGCATCGACGCGCTGCTGGCGGCGGTCGTGACGCGGGTGCCGCACCCCAAGGGGGATCCCGGGGCGCCGCTGCAGGCGCTGATCTTCGACTCGGTCTTCGACGCCTACGTGGGCGCGGTGGCCTACGTGCGCATCTTCGACGGCACCCTCAAGAAGGGCGAGCCCATCCGCATGTTCGGCAACGACCGCCGTTATTCCGCCGACGAGCTGGGCTGGTTCCGCATGGCGCGCGTGGCCCAGAAGCAGCTGGCCGCGGGCGAGGTCGGCTACATCGCCACCGGCGCCAAGGACGTCAGGTACGTGCGCGTGGGCGACACCGTCACCAGCGGCGAGCGCCCCTGCCCCGAGCCCCTGCCCGGCTACGCCCTGGCCAAGCCCATGGTCTTCTCCGGCATGTACCCCATCGACAACGACCAGTACGACGACCTGCTGGACGCCCTGCAGAAGCTGCAGATGAACGACGCCTCCCTGACCTGGGAGAAGGAGGTCTCGGCCGCGCTGGGCTTCGGCTTCCGCTGCGGCTTCCTGGGGCTGCTGCACATGGAGATCGTGCAGGAGCGGCTCGAGCGCGAGTACGGCCTGTCCCTGATCGCGACCTTGCCCAACGTGGAGTACGAGGTGCTGCTCAAGAGCGGCGAGGTGCAGCTCTGCGAGAACCCCGCCCTGCTGCCGGACGCCCGCCAGATCGTGGAGATCCGCGAGCCCATCGTGCGCGCGTCGGTGATCACGCCCAAGGACTACGTGGGGCCCGTGATCCAGATCTCCCTCGAGCGCCGGGGCGTCCAGACCAGGATGGAGTACCTGGACCCCGAGCGGGTGAACATCGAGTTCGACCTGCCGCTGAACGAGCTGGTGGTCGACTACTACGACAAGCTGAAGTCGGTGACCAAGGGCTACGCCTCCCTGGACTACGAGTACCGGCTGCACCGCGCCGACGACCTGGTGCGGCTGGACATCATGATCAACGGCGACCCGGTGGACGCCCTGACCTGCATCGTGCACAAGGAAAACGCCTACAGCTGGGGCCTGAAGCTCTGCCAGAAGCTGAAGGAGCTGATTCCGCGCCAGATGTTCGCCGTGGCGATCCAGGCCGCCGTCGGCACGCGTGTTTTGGCGCGCACGTCGGTCAAGCCGTACCGCAAGAACGTGACGGCCAAGTGCTACGGCGGCGACATCAGCCGCAAGCGCAAGCTGCTGGAGAAGCAGAAGGAAGGCAAGAAGCGCATGAAGCAGGTGGGCGCCGTGGAGATTCCCCAGGAGGCCTTCCTGGCGGTGCTGAAGGTCGAACGCTGACCCGGCGCGGGCGTGCCCGCCCCGGACCCCGCAAGGAGCTGCAACGATGAGCGAAAGCCGCAACGGCGCCTGGTACGGCGGGCTGCTGGACCGCCTCCGGCGCCGGCAGCAGGTGGCCCGGGTCAAGGCGCAGCCGCGCACCGCGCGCC
>JBHEPC010000460.1:0-3445 GCA_046260475.1 Candidatus Krumholzibacteriia bacterium
CGTTGCGCCGGCTGATGGCGGCCTTCTGCTCCTCCTTGGCCAGCTTGATCTTGTCCTCGGGGAAGGCCGGGTGGCGCAGGATGTCCGCCAGCAGCTCCAGGCCCAGCTCCGTGTCCCCGGACAGGGCCGAGACGTAGGCGCCGCCGCTGTTCTGGCCAATCCAGGTCTCCACGGACAGGCCGCGGGCCTCCACCAGCTCGTCGATGGCGTCGCCGTCGCGGCTGGTGGTGCCGCCGGTGCGCATCACGCTGCCGGTCATCTCCGCCAGGCCCAGCTTGTCGGCGGGCTCGTAGATGGACCCCACCTCGATGGTGGCGCTCAGCTCCAGCAGGGGGAACTCGTGGTCCTCGGCCAGGTACACGACCATGCCGTTGGCCAGCTCGACCCGCTGGTACTCCGGCATCCGGATCTCGTTCAGCTCGGGGATGCGGATCTTCTCCCAGGGCTTCTTCGCCTCGGCGTCGGCGGTCACGGCGCCCGTCAGCAGCAGCGCGCAGAGCAGCAGACCGAGGCTTCGCTTCACGTTCTCCATGTTCACGGTCCTTTCGGGGCCCCGCCCGCGGCGGGGCGGCCACGACTCCCTAGGAGTCCTCGGTCTCGATGACGGCGACGGTGCGGTTGGTCGTGGTGAACACCTCGGCGGCCACCCGGCGCACGTCGTCCAGGGTGACGGCCTCGATGCGCTCGACCTCGTTGAAGAGCTCGCGCCAGTCGCCCCTGAAGGTCTGGTACCAGGCCAGCTGGCTGGCCATGCCCGCATTGCCCTGCAGGCCGCGCACGAAGTTGGCCCGGGCGCGCTGCTTCACGCCCTCCAGCTCCTGGGCGGTGATGCCGTCGTCCACGAGGCTGTCGATCTCCTGGTAGATGGCCTCCTCCAGGTCCAGGGCCGTCTTGCCCTTGGTGGGCAGGGCGAAGACCAGCAGGCCGGTCTCGTGCTTCTGCCCCGGGAAGCCCGGGAAGGTCATGGCCTGGACGGCGATCTGCTCGTCCTTGACCAGGCGCTTGTAGAGGCGGCTGGTGCGGCCCTGGCCCAGCACGTCGGCGATGACCTCGTACACCGGCCAGTCCGGGTGCCGCACGTTGCCGATGTGGTAGCCGGCCACGAACAGGGGCTGGCTGGGATCCTTCATCACGAAGCGCTTCTCGCCCAGCTGCTTCGGCTCGCGGGTCTCGACCGGCCGGGGCGTGCCCTTGGGGATGTCCTTGAAGTACTTCTCGGCGTACTTGCGCACGTCCCCGACGGTGACGTCGCCCACGACCGTGACCACCATGTTCGCGCCCACGTAGTGCTCGTCGTAGTAGGCCTGGCAGTCGGCGCGGCTGATGGTCTCGATGTCGGACATGTAGCCGATGGTCGAGTGGTGGTAGCCGTTGGCCATGAACATCAGGTTCTGGAACTGCTCGATCATGCGACCGATGGGGTTGTTGTCGGTGCGCATGCGGCGCTCTTCGGTGACCGGGCCGTCCTTCTCGGTGTAGAACTCGCGCAGGACGGGGTCGGCCATGCGGCTGCCCTCGAGGTAGGCCCACATCTCCAGGCGGTTGCTGGGCATGTTGTAGTGGTACACCGTGACGTCGCTGCTGGTGTAGGCGTTCAGGCCGTTGCCGCCGTGGTTCTCGACGATCTTGCCGAACTCGTTGGTCACCACCAGCTCGCGGGCGGCGTCCTTGGCCGCGGCGAAGGCCTCTTGGGCTGCCACCAGGTCCGCGCGCAGGGACCGCACCTCGGCCAGGTACCAGGCCACGGCCGCCGTTTCCTCGGCGCCGAGCTCGAAGTCCTCGACCTGCCCGGTCTCGCTGCCGCCGGCGTGGGCGATCGTCACCCGGGTCGGGCCGTCGCCGGCGGCGGCCATGCTCACGTCGGCCGTCGGGTCCTTGAGCAGGCCCTCCAGCGGCCGGTAGGCCTCGGCCCGGTCGGCGGGGATGCGCGCCACCAGCAGCTCGTAGCGGGCCAGCGGCGCCTCGATGGCGGCCCGGGCCTGCTTCAGGGCGGCGAAGGTCTCGTCTTCGGCAGCCATCAGCTTGCGCTCGGCTTTCAGATCGGTGGTGCCGATCTCGCTGGTGCCCTTGAAGGCCATGTGCTCGAGGATGTGGGACAGGCCCGTGATGCCGCGCACCTCGTTGGCGCTGCCCACGTTGACGAAGGTGCGGAAGGAGAACACAGGGACGTCGTGCTTCTCGAGCACGATGAACCGGACGCCGTTGTCCAGGGTGAACTCGTGGATCTGGTTCTCCAGTTCCAGGTAGGTCTGGGCCGGGGCCCCGGCGGCGGTCACCAGGACGGTCAGGGCCGCGAGCAGGGTCACGACTCGCTTGCGGATGGGCATGGAATCCTCCACGGCTGGCCCTCACAGGCGGGGCAGTCCGATGCTGGGCCGGGCCGCTTCCTGGCGGTCCGCAACGATGGGTCGGGGGCATTTCGTGCGTTGCCAACCTAGCACAGCCCCCCGCCGGAGTCAATGCAACCGACGCTGCGACAAGGACAAGCGGAGGGTTCCGCCCGGGATTGGCCCGGTTCAGCGGGAGAGGCTCGCGCTGGCCGGGTCGGTGAAGCGCCAGCGGCGCGCGGCCGCCTGGCGGATGCCGACGCGGCGGGAGGCGGCCACGCGCGGAGGCGGCGTCCCCGGCAGCAGCCGCAACCGGTCCGGGCCGGCCAGGTCCGCGGCCACGGGCAGGCCGTTCCAGGTGCGGTCGATGCCCAAGGCCCGGCACAGGCGCCCCGGGCCGGCCAGCAAACGCGGGTCCTCCGGCAGGCCGTCCAGGGGCTCGGCCGCCCGCAGCAGCACGGCCCCGGCGGCGCCGTCGTCGCCGGTGACGATGTTCAGGCAGTGGTGCATGCCGTAGATGACGTAGACGTAGGCGTAGCCCGCCGGTCCGAACATGATGCGCGAGCGGGGCGTCGGGCCGCGGCCGGCGTGGCTGGCGGGGTCGTCCTCGCCCCCGTAGGCCTCGACCTCGACCAGGCGGACGCGGACCGGGCCGCCTGGCGTGCGCACCTGCAGCACCGTGCCCACGAGGGCGCGGGCCACCTCCAGGACCGGTCGCGAGAAGAACCCCGTGGTCAGACCGGGCATGGCTTTCGCTCCAATCCACAATGATCAGCTGGGACGATCAGGCCATGGCCATCGCCGAGGCCGGATCCGATCAGCCCGAACCGGAACGCAGGTCCATCAGGTACTCCTGGGCGCTGCGCAGCGCCGCGCCCGCACCGGGCTTCAGGCGCCGGTACCGGCCGCTGGATTGCAGTTCGCGGACCTTGAAATTGTCCAGGTGATGGGACTCCAGGACCTGGTCCCGCAGATAGCGCACATGGGTGGGCGCCGCGACCGGGAAGACGACCTCCACGCGGTGGTCGAGGTTCCGCTGCATCAGGTCCGCGCTCCCGAGGTAGACCTCCTCGGCTCCGTCGTTCAGGAACCAGAAGATGCGGCTGTGCTCCAGGTAC
>JBHEPC010000010.1:0-2985 GCA_046260475.1 Candidatus Krumholzibacteriia bacterium
CCTCGCGCCAGGCCCGCTGGAAGCTCAGCTTCGAGATCGAAGCCGACGGGCCGCTGCCGCAGCTGGCAGGGACGATCCGCGACCGCCTCGCCGCGGCGGGCGTGCGCGCCGGCGTGATCTTCAGCCGGGACGATGCCCTGGGCGTCGGCCTGGTGGACGTGCTGCCCGCGTCGGCGGACAAGCACCGCGCCCTGGAATTCGTCATGGCGCGCCTGGGCTTCGGCCACGGCGAGACCGTCTTCGCCGGCGACAGCGGCAACGATCTGGAGGTGCTGGCCGGGCCCGTGCCCGCGGTGCTGGTGGCCAACGCCAGCCCGGAGTTGCAGGCGGTCGCACGCCGCGAGGCGGCCGCCGCCGGCCACGGCGACCTGCTGTACCTGGCCCGCGGCGGCTTGCCGGGCTTGAACGGCAACTACGCCGCGGGCATCCTCGAGGGTGTCCTGCACTACCATCCGGCCTGGGCCGCCCATATCAAGGAGTCCGCATGACCGCCGCCGCGCCGCGCCCATTCGTCTTCGGCGAGGTCCTGTTCGACCGCTTCCCCGACGGCAGCGCCGTCCTGGGCGGCGCCCCGCTGAACGTCGCCTGGAACCTGCAGGCCCTGGGCCTGGCGCCCCTGCTGGTCACCCGGGTGGGCGAGGACGAGCTGGGCGAGCGCATCGCCGCCGCCATGGCCGACTGGGGCCTGGACACCGCCGGCCTGCAGCGGGACCCGCGCCAGCCCACCGGCACGGTCGAGGTCACCCTGGATGGGGGCGAGCCGCGCTACGCCATCGCCGCCGGGGTGGCGTATGATTTCATCGCCGCCGAGGCCGTGCCCGCCCCGGCGCCGGGCGACCTGCTGTACCATGGCAGCCTGGCCCTGCGCACCGCCGTGCCCCGCCTGGCCCTGGACCGCCTGCGGGCCCAGGCCACCGGGGGCGCCCTGGTGGACGTGAACCTGCGCTCCCCGTGGTGGGAGCGCGAGACGGCGCTGGAGCTGCTGCGGGGCGCCCGCTGGGCCAAGCTCAATGCCGACGAACTGGCCTTGCTCGTGCCCGGCGAGCCGGACCTGGACACCCGCGCCCAGCGCCTGCTGGCGGCCGCCGACCTCGAGTGCGTGGTTGTGACCCTCGGCGCCGAGGGCGCCGTGGCCCACGGCCGCGCCGGCTGGTCGCATCGCCCCGCCCCGCCCGCCGCCGCCCCGGTGGCCGACACCGTGGGCGCGGGCGACGCCTTCGCCGCGGTCACCCTGCTGGGCCTGGTGCGCGGCTGGGAATGGCCCGTGATCCTTGAACGAGCCCAGCAGCTGGCCGCCGCGGTGGTGGGCCTGCGCGGGGCCACCACCACCGACCGCGGCTTCTACGAGACCTTCCGCCGCGCCTGGGAGACGTGATGAGCGACGCCACGAACGACGGCCGGCCGGCCAACCTGGAGAATGGGTTCCTCGCCGACCTGGAACGCTTCCTCGCCGCCGAGCGCAGCGGCGCCCACCGCTTCTGCCATCGCCTGCAGGAGGCGGGCCGGCCCTTCCTGCTGCGCAGCGATCTGCAGGACATCCTCGCGGCCGTCAGCGCCGAACCCGGCGGCGAGGCCCTGCGCGGCTCGCCCCTGGCGAAGCTGGTGGGTTGGGCCCAGGAGGCCGCCGTCGGTTCGGCCTGGATCCACCTGGCCGTGCGCACCCGGGTCGCGCGCTGGGCGTACCTGAGCCTGCACCTGGACACCCTGGCCGTGAGCGAGATCTCCACCGCGGAGTTCCTGCGCTGCAAGGAGCGCCTCGTGGACGGTCGCGGGGACGCGGACGCCTGGACCCTGGAGCTGGACCTCGAGCCCTTCAGCCGCGAGTTCGCCAAGATGACCGAGACCCGCTCCATCGGGCGCGGGGTCGAGTTCCTGAACCGCCGCCTCTCCAGCCGCCTGTTCGAGCGCCGCGGCCAGGGCGAGCAGCTGCTGCTGGACTTCCTGCGCCTGCACCGACGCGGCGACCGCCAGCTCATGCTCGACCGCGGGGTCGCCAACGTGGACGCCCTGCGCGCGGCCCTGCGCCAGGCCGACGACCTGCTGGAAGACCGCCCCGCGGACACGCCCTGGTCGGAGCTGGCGGACGAACTGCGAACCCTGGGCTTCGAGCCCGGCTGGGGCCGCGACGCCGGCCGCGTGCGCGAGACCATGCAGCTGCTGCTGGACCTGCTGGAGGCGCCCTCGCCCGACGCCCTGGAGCGGTTCCTGGCGCGCATCCCCATGATCTTCACCATCGCCGTCGTCTCGCCCCACGGCTGGTTCGGCCAGACGGGCGTGCTCGGGCGCCCGGACACCGGCGGCCAGGTGGTCTACATCCTGGACCAGGTGCGCGCCCTGGAGCACGAGATGCGGCAGCGGCTGGACGAGCAGGGCCTGGACCTGCCGCCGGAGATCGTCATCGTCACCCGCCTGATCCCCGAGGCCGAGGGCACCAACAGCGACCAGCGCCTGGAGCAGGTGGCCGGCACGCGCCACGCGCGCATCCTGCGCGTCCCGTTCCGCGGCCCCGAAGGCGGCGTGCTGCCCCGCTGGGTCTCGCGCTTCGAGATCTGGCCCTACCTGGAGCAGTACGCCCTGGACACGGAGCGCGAGCTGCTGGCCGAGCTGGGCGGCCGCCCCGACCTGGTGATCGGCAACTACTCGGACGGCAACCTGGTCGCGTCGCTGCTGTCGCAGAGCCTGGGCGTGACCCAGTGCAACATCGCCCACGCCCTGGAGAAGACGAAGTACCTGCTGTCGGACATCTACTGGCGCGACCTGGACGACCAGTACCACTTCTCCTGCCAGTTCACGGCCGACCTGATCGCCATGAACACGGCCGATTTCATCATCACGTCCACGTACCAGGAGATCGCCGGCACCGAGCGCACCGTGGGCCAGTACGAAGCCCACGCGGCGTTCACCATGCCGGGCCTGTACCGGGTGGTGCACGGCATCGACGTGTTCGACCCCAAGTTCAACATCGTCTCGCCGGGCGCGGACGCG
>JBHEPC010000016.1:0-9666 GCA_046260475.1 Candidatus Krumholzibacteriia bacterium
GATAGCCCGCGCCCAGCTGCACGTACGTCTCCCGCAGGTAGCGGTGCACGGCGTCGGCGACGCAGGCCGGCACCTGGGAGCCGCCGGCGTTCTCCAGGAACACCGTGCCCGAGGCCAGGGCGGGGAAGCGGGCGCGCAGGGTCGCAGGGTCGGGCAAGTTCACGATTCTACCTCCACCGCGCGCTTGCGGCGCGGCACCAGCCGTCCCGGCAGCCGCCCCAGCCAGCCGAACATGTCCTCCGACAGCGCCGCCGTCACCGGCAGCAGCAGCGAGGTCAAGAACGCGCTGGCGGCCAGGCCGCCCATGATCACCAGGGCCATCGAATAGTAGTAGACCCCGCCCAGCGAAGGCTTCTGCACCACGATGGGCACCAGGCCGATCAGGGTGGTCAAAGCCGTCATGAGGATGGGCCGCAGGCGTTCGCGGCCGCCGCGCAGCATGGCCTCGTCCCGGCCCATGCCGTCGCGCCGGTAGGTGTTGATGTGCTCGATCATCACGATGCCGTTGTTGACCACGATGCCGATCAAGAGCAGCAGCCCGATGGCCGCCGGCTGGTCGAAGCCCGTGCCGGTCAGGTGCAGGGTCCAGGCCGCGCCCGCGATGGCAAAGGGCAGCGAGACCATCAGCGCCAGGGCCTGGCGCACCGACTCGAACAGGCCCGCCATCACCGCGAAGACCAGCATCAACGCCAGCAGCAGGTTGGTCAGGAACTCCTTCGACTGCTCCTGCTGGCGCATCTGCCAGGCGCCGAAGGTCCAGCTGTAGCCGTAGGGGAGATCCATCTGTGCCATGGCCGCCTCGACGGCCGGCATGTAGTCCTCGCGGGTGCCCTCCTCGTAGCGGGCGTTCACCCAGACGCTGGTCAGGCGGTTGTCCCGCTGGATGCCCTCGCGGCCGGGGCGCTCGTTCAGGCGCGCCACCGCGGTCAGGGGTACGTCGCCGCCGTCGGTGGTCTGGAGTTTGAGATTCTGCAGCTGGTCCAGGCTCTCGGTCTGCTGCTCGTCCAGGGTCAGGCGCATCTCGCGCTCGCCGTCGGGGGTGCGGAAGCGCTGCAGGCGGCGGCCGCGGAAGGTCAGGCCCACCACCTGGGAGACCTGGTCGGGGGTCACGCCGTAGCGGGCGGCCAGGTCCCGGTCCGGCTCGATGTGCAGCTCCTGCTGGGCCTCGGCGTGGCGGGTCTGCACGTCCAGCAGGCCGGGGATGGCCTCCAGGCGCTCGATGGCGCGGCCGGCCAGGCCCATCAGCACCTCGGTGTCCTCGCCCACGAGCTGGAAGGCCACCATGTTGCGGCCCCGGTGGCGGTTCCAGCCCTGGCCGGTCTCCTGCACCTGCAGCTTCACGCCCGGCAGCTCCGGCAGGATCTCGCGCAGGCGGGTGCGCGCCACGGCGAAGTTGGCCTCGTCGGCCTTGCCCTCCTGCAGGTAGATGCGGGTCATCACCCAGCGGTCGCTCCAGAAGCTGTAGACCGAGCGCGCGTGCAGCTCCTCGCGGTGGGGTTCGATCAGGCCCTCCACCATGGTCACCAGTTCCTGCTTGCGCTCGAGGCTCAGCTCCTCGCTGATCTCGTAGCTCACCTGCACGAACAGCTCGGGGCTGCTGGCGTCGAAGTTCATGTCGATCTGCCGGAACGGGTAGACGGCCGAGGCGATGACCGCCAGGCCGATCACCGGGCTCAGCCAGCGGCGGCGCAGGCTGTATGCGAGCACCGAGCCGTAGCGGGCCTCCAGCGCGGTCATCAGCCGGCCCTTGGGCCGGGGCTGCGACTTGATGTACCAGCTGGTGGCCAACGGGATCAGGGTCTGGCTGATGAACAGCGACGCCAGCAGCGTCAGGCAGACGGTGATGCCCAGCTCCTTCAGGTACAGGTTCATCTCGCTGGGCTTGTTGAAGATCAGCGGCACGAAGACGATGACCGAGGTCAGGGTGGCCGCGGTCACCGCCACCGCCACCTCCTTCGAGCCCTTCAGCGCGGCCGTCTTGCGGTCGGCCCCCTGCTCGCGGTGCCGGAAGATGTTCTCCATCACCACCACGGCGTTGTCCACGAGCATGCCGATGCCCACGATCAGGCCCAGCAGAGTCAGGGTGTTGAGCGAGCGCCCCTGGGCCCAGACGATGCCGCAGGTGACGATCAGGGAGAAGGGGATGCAGGCCACGGCCACGAGGGTGGTCGCCACCCGGCGCAGGAACATGAACAGCACGACCGCCGCCAGGATCGAGCCGAAGACGCCGGTGAACGTGAGGTCGCGCAGGGTCTTGCGGATCTCGTCGCCCTGGCTGAACCAGATCAGGAAGTTGACGCCCTCCAGCTCCGGGTCCTCGGCCATGCGCGCGACGGCCGCCTGCAGGGCGTCGCAGACCTCCACCGTGTTGGCCTTGCTCTCCTGCGACACGCTCACGCCCACGGCGAAGGCGCCGTCCAGGTGCCGGCCGTATTCCAGGGGCGGCTCGGCGTAGACCACGTCGGCCACGGCGCCCAGCTTCAGGCCGTCGGCGCGGATGGGCAGCGAGGCGATCTGCTCCACCGAGTCCAGGGTGCCCACCGTGCGCAGGGTCCAGCGGCTGTCGCCCTCGACCACGCGGCCCAGGGACTGGTCGAAGTTGCCGCCGCGCAGGACCCGCGCCACCTCGCGCACGTCCACCCCGTGCAGCTCCAGGTCCGCCACCCGCAGGTTGATGCGCACCTCGCGGGGGTTGACCCCGTCCAGGCGCACCTGGGCCACGCCCGGGACGCGCTCCAGGGGCCGGATGATGCGGCGCTCCAGCAGGTCGTAGCTCTCGGAGAGGTCCCGGGGCGAGCTGAGGCGAGCCTCCATGATGGGCATGTCCGCCTCGCGGCTGTCCCAGTTGGTGGAGACCTGGATGTCGCCCAGGTCCTCGGGCAGGTCGCCGCGGATGCGGTCGATGCGCTCGCGGACCTCGACCCGGGCCATCTGCATGTCGGTGTCCCAGCTGAACTCCAGGCGGACGCGGCCGCCGTCGCTACCGCAGTTGGACCACATGCTCTGCAGGCCCTTGACGCCGCCGACGGCGTCCTCGACCGGGCGCACGATCATGCGCTCGACCTGCTCGGGCGAGGCGTTCTCGTAGGGCAGGTGCACGAAGAGCTCGGGCTCGACGATGTCGGGCATGAAGGCCAGGGGCAGGCGCGCCAACGCCACCAGGCCCAGCACGATGATGCTCACCAGCACCATCAGCGTGGTCACCGGCCGCCGGATCGCGATCTCGGGCAAGGTCATGCCGAATCCAGCCTTCCTCGGTCTATTCGGGGTCGATCCGCGAGGGCACCGCCATGTAGGCCGCCGGGATCACCACCAGGGTCAGCAGCGTGCTCAGCGCCAGGCCGCTGGCCACGGTGATGGCCAGGGGCGAGCGCAGCTCGGCCCCCTCGCCCCAGCTGAGGGCCATGGGCAAGAGGCCCAGGATCGTGGTCAGCGTCGTCATCAGGATCGGGCGCAGGCGCAGATGTCCGCCGCGGATCACGGCCTCGCGCTTGGCCACGCCCGCCCGCCGCAGCCGGTTGATCGTGTCGATGAGCACGATGGCGTTGTTGACCACGATGCCCACCAGCATGACCGCGCCGATCAGCACAATCACGGTGATCGTGATCCCGGTCGCCAGCAGGCCGGCCACCACGCCCACCAGGGCCAAAGGGATGGAGAACATCACCAGCAGCGGGTGCAGGAAGCTCTCGAAGGTCGCGGCCATCACCAGGTAGACCAGGAAGATGGCCAGGGCGATGGCGAAGCGCAGGCTGCGGAAGCTGACCTCCATCTCGCGGTTCTGGCCGCCCAGTTCGGTGGTCAGGCCCGGGCCGGGGGGCGCCTGCCGCAGCGCCGCCTCCACGTCGGCCACCGCCGCGCCCAGGCTGCGCCCCTCGAGGTTGGCCGAGACCACGGCCGCCCGCTGCTGCTGCAGGCGGTGGATCTCGGCGGGCCCGCGGGCCTCGGTCACGTCGGCGACCGCGAGCAGCCGGATGGGCTCGCCGTCGGGGCCGGGCACCACCAGGTTGCGCACGTCGCGCACCGAGGCGCGGTCCTCCTCGCGGTTGCGGACGCGGATGTCGATCTGGCGGTCCTGCTCCTTGAACCGGGTCGGCACCACGCCCAGCACCCGGCTGCGCAGGGTCTCCGAGAGCACGCCCATGTCCAGGCCCAGGCTGGCCAGCCGCTCGCGGTCGAAGACCACCTGCAGCTCGGGATTGCCCGCCTCCAGGGACGAGCGCACGTCCACCAGGCCCGGCACCGCCTCCAGGCGGCGGGCCAGGTCCAGGCTGTAGGCCCGCAGCTCGTCCAGGTCGTCGCCGAAGACGATGACCTCGACCGGGGTCTTGAGCGAGAAGTAGCTGGGCCGGCCGAACTTGACCTCCACGTCGGGCAGGGTCGCGAAGCGTTCGCGCAGGCCGTCGGCCACCGCGAGTTCCGCTGCGTCGTCGGCGCCGTCCTGCATGACGATGTTCAGCTGGCCCAGGTTCTCGGCCTTGGTGTTCAGGGACGCGCCGCCGCTGACGAGCCGGCTACCGACGGTGGCGTAGTAGCGGTCGACGCCGGGCGCGGCGGCCGCGGCCTGCTCCATGACCGCGATGGTGCGGTCGGTGGCGGCCAGGGAGGCGCCTTCGGGCAGCTTCACCTCGAAGAAGAACTCGCCCTCGGTGAGCTGGGGAATCAGCTCGGTGCCCAGCAGGCCCACCGCCCACAGGGAGAGCCCGAAGCAGGCGAAGGCCACCGCCAGGGTCGCCCAGCGCAGGCGCAGGGCGCCCCGCAGCAGGCGGTCGTACAGCCGGGAGAACCGGCCCAGGCTGCGCACCGCGTCGCCGGCGTCGATGCGGCCGGCGCCGGTGTCGGCGGGCAGGCCGGCGTCCTTGCGCGGCAGGCGCTCGCCCAGGGCGCCCAGCATGGGGATCATGGTCACGGCCACGGCCAGCGACGCCAGCAGGCTGAAGGTCACCGTCAGGGCCTGGTCCCGGAAGAGCTGCCCGGCCACGCCCTCCACGAACACGATGGGCAGGAACACCGCTACCGTGGTCAGGGTCGAGGCGACCACCGCGCCGCCCACCTCGCTGGTGCCGGCCACGGCCGCGGCGAACAGCGAGTGCCCCAGCTGCTTCTTGCGGTAGATGGACTCCAGCACCACGATGGAGTTGTCCACGAGCATGCCGATGCCCAGGGTCAGGCCGCCCAGGGACATGATGTTCAGGGAGATGTCCATGCGGTACATGGCGATGAAGGTGGCCACGACCGAGATGGGGATGCTGGTGGCGATGATCAGCGTGCTGCGCAGGTCGCGCAGGAACAGCAGCAGCACCACGATCGCCAGCACGCCGCCGATGACCGCGGCGTTGCGCACCTCGTCCACCGCCTGCTGGATGAACCGGGACTGGTCGAAGAGCACGGTCAGGGTGGTGCCCGGCGGCAGCTTGCCCTCCTGCCAGGCGGCGATGCGCTCCTGCAGGCGCCGCGCCACGGTCACGGTGTTGGCGTCGCCCTCCTTGTAGAGGGAGATCTCGACGGACTCGCGGCCGCCGGCGCGGGTGATCTCCTCGCGCTCCTTGGCGCCCCAGTGCACCCGGGCCACCTCGCCCAGGCGCACCACGGCGCCGCCGTCGCGGCGGATGATCAGGTCGGCGATCTCCTCGACGCTCACGAACTCGTTCACCGTGCGGATCAGGTACTGGCTGTCGCGCCCGCGCAGGGCGCCGCCGGGCAGGTTGACGTTGCTGATGCCGACAACCTGCCGCACCTCGTCGATGGTGATGCCCAGGGCCGCCAGGCGCCCCTGGTCCAGGTCGATCTGGATCTCCTCCTCGAGGCCGCCCTTGACGCTGGCGGCGGCGACGCCCTTGATCGTCTCGAAGTCCTGCTTGATCTGCTTCTCCGCCAGGCGCCGCAGGTCGGTCAGGTCGCCGTCGCCGGCCAGGGCCAGGCGCACGACGGGGTCGAGGCTGGGGTCGAAGCGCAGCACCACCGGGTCCAGCGCGTCCTCGGGCAGGATCAGCCGGTCCAGCTTCTCGCGCACCTCCATCGACAGCAGGTCCATGTCCGCGCCCCACGCGAACTCCAGGATCACCTCGCTCATGCCCGCGCGGGAGACCGAGTGGATGGTCTGCAGCCCGCGCAGCACGCCGACCGCCTCCTCCACCGGGCGCGTCACCAGGTTCTCCACCTCCTGGGGCGCGGTGTCGGGGAACTCGGTCTGCACGGTCAGGGAGGGGTAGGTGATGTCCGGGAACAGCTCCAGGGCCAGGCGGTCGTAGGCCACCAGGCCGAAGACGACGACGGCCAGCGCCGCCATCATCACGCTGACGCGGCGGCGCACCGCCAGTTCGACGAAGGAGCGCATCAGTCGGCCGCCCCCGTCGCCGGCGCCGTCGTCGCCGCGGCCTGGAGGTCGTCGAGGATCTTCAAAGGCACGCCGTGCTTGAGGGAGCGCTGGCCGCGCACCACCACCAGCTCGCCGGGCTCAAGGCCCGCCGTGATCTGGGCGTGGTCGTCGTCGGTGAAGCCCGTCGCGACGATGCGGCGCTCGGCCTCGGGCCGGCCCTCGCGCTCGATCACGGTGTAGACGACGGTCTCGCCCTTGTCCGTCAGCACCGCGGCGCGGGGCACCAGGGTGGCGCCCGGGCGGTGCTCGGTGACGATCTGCACCTGGGCGAAGTCGCCGGGCCGCGTGCCGTCCGGGTACTCCGGCACCTCGACGGTGATCTTGATGGTGCCGCTGGCCGGATCGATGACCGGGCTGATCAGCGTGATGCGCCCGGCCAGGCGGGCGCCGCTGCTGTCGAGCACCAACTCCACCTGCTGGTCCTTCTGCAGCTTGTTGAACTCGCGGCTGGGCACGTGCACCCGCGCCAGCAGGGGATCGAAATCGCCCAGGGCGAACACCACGTCGCCGGCCGAGACGTTCTGGCCCACGTCCACCAGGCGCCCGGTCACCCGCCCGGCGAAGGGCGCGCGCACGGTGGTGTACGAGAGGTCCAGGCGCGTTAGGCCCAGGTTCGCCTCGGCGCTGGCGAGCTCGCTCTTCGCGGCCTGGTACTCCTCCTCGGTCGCCAGCTGCTCGGCCAGCATCTGTTCCAGCCGCTGGTAGCGCGAGCGCAGGTTGGCCGCGGTGGCCTCGGCCTGGGCCACGCGGAAGGCGTACTCGGCGTTGTCGATGGTCAACAGCGGCGCCCCTTCGGCCACGCGGTCGCCCTCCTCGGCCTGCAGCGCCTTGACCACGCCCGTGGCCCGCGCCAGCACCTGGGCCTCCTTCTCGGCCTCGAGGGTGGCGGTGGCCTTGTAGTAGCTGGCGATGGGGCCGACCGTGGCCGGCGCCACGGCCACCGGCACGGCGGGCTCCTGGGGCCGCCGGCCGCCCTGGCCGGGGCCGCCGGCGCCGCCGGGTCCCTGGGCATGGGCGGGCGACGAGCCGCCGTCGCCCTTGCTGCAGGCGGAGACGCCAAGCAGGAGGAGGGTGCCGGCGAGGCACAGCAAAACGAAGACCGGGTTGCGGCCGGGCTGGAACGGGAGCATGGCGCCAGGGTCCCTTCTGCGGCGATGATCGGGTGCCCGCGCCGGGTCGCGCGGATCCTGCTTATACGCACCGAACGGTCTTAAGATTCACGAAATCCGAGCGAGCCACAAGGGGAAGCCTCCCGCCCCGGGGCGCGCGCCGCGGCGAAGCGGCCACACGACTCGCCCCCGTTGGCGCCCACGGGGCATCGGCATCCTTATAGCCGCAAGCAATATAGTTGGTTGCGTCGTCCCCGCCGCCTTCGCGGCACCGCGTTCCCATGGGCACGAGGGGACGACCGCCGGGCGGCAGGCCCGGTAGCGGCGGTCCGGGCGCACGAAGGCCCCGGGCGGTGCGCCCGGGGCCTTCCGCGCCGCCATGAAGGCGCCTACTTCAGCAACGTCATCTTCCGCTGCAGCTTCTGCCCGCCCGACTCCAGCCGGTACAGGTACACGCCCGCCGCCGAGCCGCGGCCGCGGTCGTCGCGCCCGTCCCAGTCGATGGTGTGGGGGCCGGCCGCGCGGGCCTCGTCCACCAGCGTGCGCACCAGGCGGCCGCGGGCGTCGAAGACCCGCAGCTTGACCGGGCCGCTGCGCTCCAGGTTGAAGGCGATGCTCGTCTTGGGGTTGAAGGGGTTGGGGTAGTTCTGCCCCAGGGCCGCGGCCATGGGCAGCTCGCCCGCGTCCGAGACGCCCGAGGGCGTGACCACGACGTCGTCGATGGCCCAGCCCCACGCGGCCACGTAGCCGTCGGCGAACATACGCCAGCGCAGCAGGATCACGTCGTTCTGGGCGTAGGTGTCGTTCAGGACGATCTGCCGCTGGCGGTACATGGCCGCGGTGCCGCTGGCGCTGCTGTTGTAGGCAGTCAGCCAGGCGGCGTCGGCGCGGGCGTCCCAGCCCGGGGCCAGGGGCGTCCACACCGCGCCGTCCAGGGAGCCCTCGACCACCACGTAGTCCCAGAAGTCGCCGTCGCCGAACACCGAGCCGGGCTCGCCGGGCTCGACGATGGCCACCTCGTCGAAGGTCAGCGTGCTCAGGGCCGAGACGCGGATCGGGATCAGCAGCACGGCCGTCGGGTTGGTGCTGTTGGCGTAGCCGTGGGCCGTGTGCAGGGCGCCGTCGGCGAAGCCCGCCGGCAGGGCCCAGTCGATGCCGCTGCGCTGGAAGGCGCTGCCGTCGACGTCCAGGTCGTTGGCGTAGGCGAACGCCGGCTCGGAATAGACGATCACGTCCTTGGTCTTGACGAGCGAGTCGAAGGTCGCGCCTTCCTTGAAGCCGCGGGCGAAGGCGGTGCGCGTGCCCGCCGCCACCACCGGCAAACTCACCTGGTGCAGCTGCAGCGCCGTGTTGGCCGGCACCGTCTCGACCACCGCGCCGTCGACCCGGACCTGGGTCGAGTCGAAGGCGGCGCGCAGGTTGAACAGCAGTTCCAGGTTGCCGCCCGGGTTCTGGACCATGGACTCGAACAGCGGGGTCAGGGTCTGGCCGTCCAGCAGCTCGGGCGCCGTGTGGCTCCAGATGCCGCGGCCGTGGGTACCGATCACGATCTCGTCCTCGACCGCGGTCAGGAACCAGATGCCGACTGCGGGCAGGCCGTTGTTGGCCAGGGCCCAGGTGGCGCCGCCGTCGGTGGACTCGACCAGGCCGATCTCCGTGCCCACCCAGATCTTCTGGGGGTCGTTGGGCCAGACCAGCAGGTCGTAGACCGCCACGTCGGGGAAGCCGTTGCTGCTGGTGCTGCCGGTGCCGAAGCCGCTGAGGTCCGTCCAGGTGGCGCCCAGGTCGGTGGTCCGCAGGATCTTGGGCCGCTCGGCGTAGGAGAACATCACGTAGGCCGTGTTCGGCTCGGTCGGGTGGGTGGCCAGGCCCGAGATGCGGCCCATCACCACGTCCGGCCACACGGTGGTGCCGCCGAAGCTGACGCCGCCGTCGGTCGAGACCACGAGGCGCCCGGTGGCGTCCATGCGGGAGCCCGCCCAGACGACGTCAGGGTCGGCCCGGGAGACGCGCACGTCGTGGAAGGAGCTGAGGGGACCCCAGTCCGCGGCGTTCACCGTCGACAGGGTCCAGGAGCCGCCGAAGTTGGTCGAGCGCCACACGCCCGACTTGCCCACGGCGAAGAGGTGGTCGGGCCGCGTCTGGCTCTTGCCGATCTTGGTGATGAACGGCGCGTTG
>JBHEPC010000059.1:0-11580 GCA_046260475.1 Candidatus Krumholzibacteriia bacterium
CGCGCCACCAGCGTCGTGCGTACCCCCCGTGACTACCACGAGCTGGCCCTGGACCTCGGGGCGCAGCTGGCCGCCGACCAGGTGGGCTACGCCGAGGTCATCGTCTCCTACGGGGTGATGCTGCGCCGGGGGATCGACCCGCTGGCGGTGCAGCGGGCATTGGCCGAGGCCGCGGCCGAGGTGCAGCAGACCCGGGGGCCGGTGCTGCGCTGGCTGCCGGACGCGGTGCGCCAATGGGGGGTGGTCGAGGCGGCCGCGGCCTTCGCCGCGGCGGTCCGCTGCGGGCGGGCCCTGGGTGTGGTGGGCTGCGGCCTGGGCGGCGACGAGGCGGCCGGGCCGGCCGAGGACTTCGCCGACCTCTGCGCCGACCTGCGGCGGGAGGGTCTCGGCCTCTCGATCCACGCCGGCGAGGTGACCGCCATGGGGGAGGGCGCGCGGCGTTCGATCCGCCAGGCGGTGGAGACCTGCGGCGCCCGGCGCATCGGCCACGGCACCGCCGCGGCCGGCGACCCCGGGCTGATGGCCCTGCTGGCGGCCCGCGGCGTGTTCGTGGAGGCCTGCCCCCGCTCGAACGTCCTGACCGGCGCCGTCCCTGACCTGGGCCGCCACCCCTTGCGGGCATTCCTGGACGCGGGCGTGCCCTGCTGCCTGAACACCGACGACCGGGGCTTCTTCGGGTTGGACCTGGCCGGGGAGTACGCCGCGGCGCGGGACGTGTTCGGCCTGACGGACGCCGAGGCCGCAGCCATGCACGCCGCTGCGCGGACGGCCGCCTTCGACCATCCCGTCCCGGACCCTTCGTGATGGTGCAGGCTAGCGGCCGGTGCCGGCCGAATCAGCTGCGGCCGAGTCAGCTGCGGCCGAGTCAGCTGCGGCCATGCCGGCGGCGGCGGAATCGGCCGCGGCCGCGGCCGCGGCGCGCCGGGCCAGCTCGGCCGTGATGCCGTCGAACTCCTGCTGCAGGGGCTTGCCGAACTCGCGCACGTTGTTCGTGTAGTGGGCGAAGGCACCGGCTTGCTTCTCCATGGCCAACCGATAGAGGCGCTCGCCGCCGACCACCTGCTGCTGCATCCAGGCCAGGCGCAGGAAGGCTTCGGACTTGTCGCTGGTGCCCAACTCCATGCGGCGCCTGGTCTCCTTGCCGGCGTTGGGCGTGCCCACCTCGGCGGCGGCCGACAGCCCGGACACCGGTTCGCCGTGGCGGATGATGGTATGCTCGACGCCCAGCATATCCTCGCGGCGCAGCACCACGTCGATCATGTGCTGCTGGAGTTCGTCGATGACCGCGGCGCGGCCGGCGTTGCTGGAGGCGCGCTCGCTGTTGGCGAGGTCTGCCTCGAGGTCGCGGAAGGTCTGCAGTTCGCGTGCGACCCGGTCCAACTCGGCGCGCAGGTCCGCCTCCGGCAACTCCTGCCAGGTGTCGGTGGCGCCGGCGGCGAACGGGACCAGGACCAACAGGACGGCGGCAAGCAGGGATCGCATGGTCGGTCTCCTCCGGGTCGGTACGGTTCAGCCTTCCAGCAGCCGGCGCAGGCGCTCGCATTCGGCCTGGATCTGTTCCTGCTCGATGCGCGGGAAGAGGATCTCGGGCGTGCCCAGGGGCCGGCCCGCCTCGATGGGCTGCCGGGCGGCGGCCCAGCCGCCCCGCTCCAGGTCGGCGTCCATGCCCAGCCAACTCCACAGCTTCTCCATGGCGAACGGCACCACCGGCGCCAGCATCACGCAGAGCATCCTGAGGATCTGCACGATCACGCCCAGGGACTGCTCGCAGCGGTCCAGGTCGTCCTTGCGCGTCCGGAAGGGCGCCGATTCGTCGAAGTAGCGGTTGCCCACCTGGCCGGCGTGGAAGACCGCCTCCATGGCGGCCTTGACCTCGAAGCGCTCGAGGCATCCGGCCCAGGTCTCCAGGTCGGCCTCCACCTCGGCCAGGGCCCGCCGGTCCAGGTCGGTCGAAGCGGCCTCCGACCAGCGCGGCACCTTCCCCTCGAAGTACTTGTGGATGAAGGTGAAGACCCGGTTGATGAGGTTGCCGAAGTTGTTCCCCAGCTCGTTGTTGTTGCGGGCCAGGAAGCCCTCCCAGGTGAAGTTCATGTCCCGGGTCTCGGGCAGGTTGCGCGCCAGGGTGTAGCGCAGGGGATCGGGCCCGAACTTCGCCAGGTAGTCCGGCAGCCAGACCGCGAAGCCGCGGCTGGTGGACAGCTTCTGCCCCTCGAGGTTCAGGAACTCGTTCGCGGGCACGTTGTCCGGCAGCACGTAGGTTTCGCTGTGGGCCATCAGCATGGCCGGGAACATCACCGCGTGGAAGAAGACGTTGTCCTTGCCGATGAAGTGCACCAGGCGCGTGCCCGGGTCCTGCCACCAGGTGCGCCAGGCCTCGGGCTCGCCCCGGGCGGCCGCCCATTCGCGGGTGGCGGAGACGTAGCCGATGGGCGCCTCGAACCACACGTAGAAGACCTTGCCGTCGTGGTCGGGCAGGGGCACGGGCACGCCCCAGCCCAGGTCGCGGGTCACGGCGCGGTCGCCCAGGCCGTCCTTGAACCAGCCGCGGCAGTACTGCCGCACGTTGTCCTTCCACTCCGGATGCGCGTCGATCAGCGCCTCCAGGCGCGGCTGCCAATCGCCCATGGGCAGGAACCAGTGGGTGGTCTCGCGCAGCTCCAGCGGGCTGCCGTCCTGGGCGTTGCGCGGGTCGATCAGCTCGGTGGGGTCGAGGCTCGAACCGCACTTCTCGCACTGGTCGCCCCGGGCGCCCTCGCTCTTGCAGCGGGGGCAGGTGCCCTCGATGTAGCGGTCAGCCAGGAAGCGCTGCTGGCTGGGGCTGTAGAACTGCTCGGTGGTCTTCTGCCGCAACACGTCCTGGCGGTGCAGGTCCAGGAAGAAGGCCTGGGCGGTCTCGGCGTGGACGGGCCGGCTGGTCTGGGAGAAGTTGTCGAAGCTCATGCCGAAGGCCGCGAACGAGTCGCGGATGGAGGCGTGGTTGCGGTCCACCAGCTCCTTGGGCGTGATGCCCAGCTTCTCGGCGGTCAGGGTGATGGGCACGCCGTACTCGTCGGTGCCGCAGATGTACAGCACCTCCTCGCCCCGCAGGCGCAGGAAGCGCGCGTAGATGTCCGCCGGCAGGTAGGCGCCCGCCAGGTGGCCCAGGTGGATCTCGCCGTTGGCGTAGGGCAGGGCGCTGGTCACGAGGGTGCGCTGGAACGGGCTCACGGGGGCCTCCGGTCGGGAACGGCGGTCGGGGGGAGCGGCAGGGGGGAACTTAAATCACCTGGTCGGTAGGCGGCAAGGCGGTTTTGCCGTAGACGTGCTCGTCCAGCCACCAGCCGCAGGCGACGCCGGTGACCTCGTGCACGGCCGCCTCCAGGGAAGCGCGGCTCAGGGGCGTGCCGTCGCGGGTGGCGTAGAGGTGGCGCAGCACCGCGTCCAAAGGGCGCACCAGGCCGCTGGCCGAGGCCAGCCACTGGTCCAGGGCCATGCAGGCGGCCGTGCCGCCGGCGTAGGCGAAGCGCACCTGCCGGGGCTCGCCCATGACCGTGGCGGCGGCGTCGGCGATGGCGACCGTGCCCAGCAGCTCGCTCTCCCGGTAGTCCCGCTGCACCCGCGACGCGACGACGCGGCGGGCGTGCTCGGGCCGCCAGATGCCGGCGGCGGTGAGCATGCGGGCGGCGAACCAGCTGGTGGCGCCCTCGGTGAACCACAGGGTGGCCGGGTCCGACTGGGGGATCGCCTCGCCCAGCCACCCGTGGAACATTTCGTGGGAGATGACGCTGGCGGCGTGCTCCTCGAGCTCGCCCCAGGTCAGGTCCGGGTCCACCAGCACCAGGATCGAGCTGCCGGTGTGCACGCCGTAGACGTCGAAGCCCTCGGCCGCGGTCACCTCGTTGGCCGCCAGCAGCACGGTGATGGGTGAGGCGGGGGCCGAGCCGAAGAAGCCCACCTGGGTGCGGGCGATGCGCGCCACCAGGTCCAGGGCCTCGGTGTCGGCGAAGCGCCAGCGCCGGTCGGTGGCGTACTGGATGACGCCGTCGCGCACCTCGGTCGCCAGGATGCGCAGGTCGCCGCAGACCAGCAGGGCGTTGGCCAGGTCCCGCACGTCGCGGGGGTGGTAGGAGCGGCCCGCGGGCACGGACAGGGCCGCGATGGCGGCCGGCCCGGCCGGAGCCGCGGCCGGCGGCGCGCCGGCGGGCTGGTAGCGCTGGCCCGCCCCCAGGTGGGCGGCAGCCAGGGTGTCGGCCGGCCCGGCGGCGGCCAGGGAGTCGGCGGCCGCGGCCGTGCGGGCCGTGCCCCGCAGCAGGGTCGGCCAGGGCACGAGCACCGGCAGCTCGCCCGGGTTGTGCAGGCTGACCACGATGTCCCGCACCGGCAGCCCCGCCGGGGTCAGGAAGATCTCGAAGCCGGCGGCCCGCACGCCTCCGGCGACCGGCGTGGAAATGTGGCGGCGGATGTCCGGCTCCTGGCCCCGGACCCGGGCCAGGTCCACCCGGTAGGTCAGGCGCACCGCGGCGGCACCTTCGGTGGCCACCTGCCAACCGTCGCCGGTGCGCTCGACCGGCAGGGTCCGGGACGGCCGCCCGGCGCTCGCCGGCACCTCGGCCCGGGCCGAGTGGAGCGTCACACCGTTGCCCGCGTCCCCGAACACCCCCGGCGGGAAGGCCAGATCCAGCAGCCGCGGCAGGTCGCCCGTGGTTTCCAGGGCGATCACCAGGGTGCCCCCGGGCGCCTCGCTCAGGTCGATGGTGTAGGCCAGGTCCACCGGCGCCGGCTCGCGGGGCGAGGCCGCCAGGATGGCCGCCGCCAGCACCGCCAGTCCGGTGAGCAGCACCGCCAGTTTCAGGCCCCGCCCCGCCGGGCGGCGGTGCGGCGGAAGCGGCGCCGGGTCAGGCACCTCAAGCGGGCCCACGGGCTCGCCGGCGCGTCGGGCCTTGTACCGTTCCAGTGCGGTTTGCGGTGCCTGGGCCATGCCGGATCTTTCCCTGCACGGTGCCGCGGTCGCGGCGGTTGCCGGTCGTTTCCTGTCGTTCCCCGGGGCGGCGGGTGGAGACCGCCTGGTCCGGGTGATGCAACGGGCGTGCCGGTGTGCTATCCTCGTCGGCGGTCGCGGCACAACAGCGCGCCGCGCCGACCACCACGGGAGAGGGACGAGCATGGATCTGGGTCTGAAGGGCAGGACCGCCCTGGTCACGGCCGCCTCGCGGGGCTTCGGCCTGGCGACGGCGCGGCTGCTGGCGCAGGAGGGGTGCAAGGTGGGCATGTGCGCCCGGGGCGAGGAGGACCTGGCCGAGGCGGCCGGCGACGTCCGCGCCGCCGGCGAGGACGTATGGGGCGGCCGCGGGGGGCGGGTGCGCCACCGGGCGGTGGACGTGCGGGACGCGGCGGCCATGGCGGGCTTCGCCGACCTCGTGGAGCGCGACCTGGGGCCCATCGACCTGCTGCTGGTCAACGCCGGCGGCCCGCCCGCCGGCGGTTTCGACGAGCTGTCGCCGGCCGACTGGGAGGCCGGCTACCGCTTGACCATCGAGAGCGCCGTGGGTCTGTGCCGCCTGGTCCTGCCGGGGATGATGGCCCGCCGCTTCGGCCGCATCGTCGCCGTCACCTCGGTGGCGGCGCTGCAGCCGGTGGAGAACCTGGTGCTCTCGAACGCCCTGCGCCCGGCGGTGCACGGGCTGGTCAAGAGCCTCAGCGACCACGCCGCCGGGCGGGGGGTCACCGTCAACGCCGTGGCCCCGGGCTTCCACGCGACCAGCGCCGTGGAACGGCTCATCGCCGCGAAGACGGCGCAGACCGGCTGCACCCGCGAGGACGTCATCGCCGGCTGGACCCGGGCCATCCCCGCCGGCCGCCTGGGCGAGGCGGACGAATTGGCGGCGCTGATCGCCTTTCTGATGTCCGCGCAAGCGGGCTACATCACCGGCCAGTGCGTGGTGGCGGACGGCGGCTGGGTGCGCGGCGCATTCTGACGCCCTTGACACCGGGCCCCCCGTTGTTATCTTGTAGTCAATAGACTTTGAATATTAAGGGCCGGCGGCGGCCCCGGACGGGTTCCGGGGAACGGCGGCAGCCGAAGGGAACGGGACCCCATGCTGGAATTTGTGATCCTGGTCGTCGTCTGGTTGGTCGTGGTGAACTTCGTGTTCCCGCGGCTGGGGCTGCAGCCCGGCTGAGGCCCGGCGTCCTGCTCGATCGGGGATCGGGCCAAGCACGAGAAAGCGACCACGGACGAGGACGGCCAGGACGCCGGCCGTCCGGAAGGTCCGCGCGGGGTCTAGGCAAGGGCGCCGCGGCTGCGGCGTTCCGGAGGTGGCGGCATGCCGCTGTACGAGTTCACCTGCCGCAAGTGCGGCCACGTGTTCGAGGAACTGCTGCCGATGGGCGAGGCGACCGCCGGCAAGGTGGCCTGCCCGGCCTGCGGGGCCAAGGCGGTGGAGAAGGGCTTTTCGTCCTTCGCCACCGGAGGTAGCAGCGGCGGCACGAACCACACCGCCAGAGCCGTGGCGGCTTCACCTGAGGCTAGGCGCGCGTGGCCGGCGGCCGCGTCCCGCTTGCATGATGACGACGGCGCCGCGGTCTCAGGGCCGCGGCGTCCGCTTGACCAGGTCCCGCGCCTTGGTCAGCCGCTCGCGCAGGCCCCGGCGCTCGATGGCGTCCCGCGCCTTGTCCCCCATGGCGTCGCCGAACTTCAGCACGATCACCCCCAGCAGCAGCCCCGCCAGCACGTCCACCACGTAGTGGTAGCGGTTGTAGACCGTGGACATGCACAGCAGCACGAAGAGGGTGGTCATCCACCAGCGGTGCCGGGGGAACCACTTCCAGGTGTGCCACCAGGGGATCAGCGAGCCCGCCACGTGGCTGGAGGGGAAGGCGGCCCCCAGCAGGGCGCCGTTCTCGTGGATGTGGCGCATGATGGCCGTGAAGACCCAGCCGTCCACGTCCACGTGGCCGGCGCGGAAGTACTTGGGCCCCCAGGCGGGCAGGATGATGTAGAAGGTGTAGCACACCAGCATGGTGACGCTCAGGTCGCGCACGAAGTCGCGCACCGCGTCCAGGCGGGCGGCCGGCGGCACGCCGCGGGCCCGGAACACCAGCACCAGGAACGACGCCGCCAGGAAGTAGTAGCTGAAGTAGGCGAACTCCATCAGCTCGTGGAACCAGGGCCAGGGCCAGGCCCGCGACCATTCCAGGCTGGGCTGGTACCCGAAGATCCACTGCTCCAGGCTGATCAGCGCCGGGTCGAGGCTGCTCTCGAAGTCGAAGAAGACCAGCCCCAGGTACTCCAGCTCGCCGTAGAAGAAGGGGAACAGCATCGGCAGGTAGATCTCGCCCAGCAGCCGGGGCAGGAACCAGCGGCTGCCCCGCAGCAGCGGCGGCACGAACCACACCGCCAGAGCCGTGGCGGCGTGGACGGCCGCGAAGGCCCAGGGGTCGGGCACGACACCGGGGCCCAGCACCGTGTAGAACGCGCTGCCCACCAGGTAGACCACGGCCCAGCGGTCGATGTCCATGCGCCGCAGGGAGAGGGTCACCAGCTGCCGGCGCAGGTTCACAGCCAACCCGCCTGGCGGGCGAAGGCCACGGTCTCGGTCAGGCCGCGGGCCGCCCGGCGCTGTGGGCGGAAGCCGGTCACCGCCTCCAGGCGGCGGCCGTCGCAGACCCAGCCCGGCTGCTCCAGGTCGCGCGCGCGGTCGCTGGTCAGCACGGCCGAAGCCCGCGGCAGCAGGCGCGTCCCCAGGCGCAGCGGCCACAGGGGCAGCGTGGCCAGGCGCACGCGCCGCCCCAGGGCCTGGCCCAGGGCGTCGGCCAGGGCGGCGAAGCCGTAGCCCCGCTGCCCGTCGTCCACGAAGAAGACACCCTCGGCGGCGGGCGTGGCCAGCAGGGCGACCGCGGCCGCGGCGGCGTCCCGGCCGTCCACCAGGGACAGGCCCTCCAGGGACCCCAGGCGCACGGTCCAGCCGCGGGCGGCCAGCCGCAGCAGGGGCAGGAACTCCCGGTCCCGCGGCCCGTACAGGGCCGGCGGCCGCAGGACGGCGCGGCGGAACAGCCCCGGCGCCGTCGCCACCAGACGCTCGGCTTCCCGCTTGCTGCGCCCGTAGGCGGACACCGGGGCGGCGGGGTCGGTCTCCACCGCGGGCCGTCCCAGGGGCGCCGGGCCGTGGGCGGCCAGGCTGGAGATCAGCACGAAGGCCGGCGCCGGGTCGGGCAGGGGCTCGGTCCAGACGGCGGCGGCGGCCTCCAGCAGGGCGGCGGTGGTGGCCACGTTGCCCCGGTGGAAGCCCGCCTCGTCCCGGGCGGCGACCACGCCGGCGCAGTGGATCAGGCCGGCGGTGCCGTCCAGCAGCCGGGCGCAGTCGGCGGGATCGGTCAGGTCGATCGTCACGGTCCGGACGGGCTTGCCCTCGAGCCAGCGCAGGCTGCTGGCGGGCCGCACCGAGGCGCGCACCGCCCAGCCGCCCGCCAGCAGGGCGTCGGCGATGTGGCTGCCCAGGAAGCCCGTGGCGCCCGTCAGGGCGATGGTGCCGCGGCCGGCGTGCATGCCCATGGTCCCCGTTTCTTCAGACGACCGGCATCTCGTAGATGCGGTAGGTCTTGTAGCGCTCGGCCCCGTAGTTCTCCATGATGCGGTTCATGGGCACGTTGTCCGCGAGCATCCAGGAGCACTCCCCGCCGGTGATGCCCCGGGCGAAGGCCGCCTGCATGGTACGGTAGACCATGGCCACGTCCACGCCCAGCTTGCGGTACTCCGGCAGCACGCCCATCAGCAGGGTGCGCGCGAACTTCACCCGGCCCTTGGTCAGCAGGAAGCGCAGCCAGCCGAAGGGCAGCAGACGGCCCCGCAGGGGCTGCAGGGCCTCGTTGAAGTCGGGGATGGTCAGCGAGAAGCCGATGGGCTTGCCGTGCAGCTCGGCCACCAGCAGGAAGGCGGGATCGACCATGGCCTTCATGTCCTTGGCGATGTAGCGGAAATCGTCGTCGTCCATGGGAACGAAACCCCAGTTGGCGCTCCAGCAGTCGTTGTACAGCTGCCGCACCACGGCGGCCTCGGCGAGGAAGTTCTTCATGACGAAGGGCCGCACCACCAGGCCGTCGCGGGCGAGGATGCGGTCGATCAGGCGCTGCATCGAGCCGGGGAACTCGCCGCGGGTCTCGATGCGCCAGGCCCACAGGTCCTTGGCCCCCCGCAGGCCGAAGGCCTCCAGCTGGCCCTCGTACCAGCGGGGGTTGTAGGGCATGCCGATCACCGGCCGGCTGAACTCGCCGCCCACCTGCAGGCCGTACCAATCGTGGTTGGAGGTGAAGCAGCCCGGCCCGCGCATGGTTTCCATGCCCTGGGCCGCGATCCAGGCACGGGCCGTCTCCAGCAGCGCCCGCGCCGCCTCGGGGTCGTCGTCAACCTCGTAGAAGCCGAAGTAGCCCACCTTCTCCCCGTGGTGCTCGTTGCTGTAGCGGTCGACGCAGGCGCCGATGCGGCCCACGGTCTCGCCGCCGCGCCGGGCCAACCACAGCTCACCGACCGCGCGCTTCCAGAAGGGATTGTGGCCCCGGTCGAAGAACTTCTTCAGGTCGCCCAGCAGCGGCTGGACGTGGTGCGGGTCGTTGCGGTAGATGCGGTAGGGGACCTTGAGGAACGCGTCGAGGTCCCGCGGGCCGGCGACGGGGGTGACGGTGACGGGCATGGTCCCTCCTCGTGGTCCGGTGGTGGGGGCGTGCGGGCGGTCCCGGGGTACGCCCGCGGTTGGGCGCCCGGGGACACGGACGGAGGTGGGGGCGTCGGGGGCGGCGCGGCCCTCAGGCGGGCACGACGCCCAACTCGCGGCCCACCCTGGTCATGATGTCCATGGCCTTGTGGATCTCGTCGTCGGTGTGGGTTGCCATCAGCGAAAGGCGGATCAGGGCGTTGCCGGGCTCCACGGCGGGGCTGATCACCGGGTTGGCGAACACGCCCTCGTCGATCAGGCGCCGCACGAACTTGAACGCCGTCATGTCCTGGCCGACGACGACGGGGATGATGGGCGTCTCGCTGGGGCCGGTGTCGAAGCCGGCGTCCTTCAGGCGCGCCCGCATGATGTCGTTGTTGTGCCACAGGGCCTCGTGCCGCCAGGTCTCCTCCAGCATCACGTCGACCGCCGCCGAGACCGAGGCCACCGAGGCGGGGGGCATGCTGGCCGAGAACATCAGCGCGCGTGCGATGTGCTGGATGTAGTGGATCGTGTCGGCGTCCGCGGCCACGAAGCCGCCGACCGAGGCCAGGGACTTGCTGAAGGTGCCCATGATCAGGTGCACCTGGTCGGTCAGGCCCAGGTGCTGGCAGGTGCCGCGGCCGTGGTCGCCCAGCACGCCCACGCCGTGGGCGTCGTCGACCATCACCTGCGCGTCGTACTGCTTGGCCAGCCGCACGATGTCCGCCAGCTTGGCGATGTCGCCCTCCATGGAGAACACGCCGTCGACGACGATCAGCTTGTTGGTGTCCTTCTCGCTCTGGAGCACCAGCTCCAGGTTCTCCATGTCGTTGTGCTTGTACTTGCGCACGTCGCCGTAGCTGAGGCGGGCGCCGTCGATGATGGAGGCGTGGTCGGTGCGGTCGACGATGATGGTCTCGTTGCGGCCGACCAGGGCGCTGAGGGTGCCCTGGTTGACCATGAACCCGGTGGAGAAGACCAGGGCCTTCTCCTTGCCGACCAGCTGCGCCAGCTTCTCCTCCAGCTCGATGTGGATGTCCAGGGTCCCGTTCAGGAAGCGCGAACCGGCGCAGCCGGTGCCGTACTTGGCGATGGCGGCCTGGGCCGCCTCCTTGACCTTGGGATGGTTGGTCAGGCCGAGGTAGTTGTTGCTCCCGAGCATGATGACTTCACGGCCCTGGTAGCGCACGGTGTTGGTCTGGGCCGATTCGATGACGCGGAAGTAGTTGTACAGGTCCAGGTCGATGAGCTGCCTGGCGGCCTTGAAATTGTGCACCTTGTCGAGCAGACCCATGCGTCACCATCACTTCCTTGCAATACCAGAAACGGCGAGGTTGCTCGGCAAACCCCGCCGTTTGCGCCTCGGGCCCTGAAAATAGCCCCGGGGGGCCCGGCCTACAACTAGAAAACGTCGGCCGTGAAGACCCTGAAGACGGCCTCCCGGCGCCAGCCGTCCGCGGGCAGGCCGGCCTTGCGGGCCAGGTGGGCGAGCATGGTGTCCCGGTCCCAGCCCTGCTCGGGCGCCACCTGGGGCAGGAAGACCGCCTGGCGTCCGTCCTTCTCCAGCAGCACGCCGTGCCGCCCCACCTCGATGCCGTCGGGACCGGCGACGGTCCGCAGCGGCGACAGGACCGAGATCTCCAGTTCCAGCTGGTCCAGTTCCGCCGGCGCGACCGGTGGGAAGCGCGGGTCGCCGACGGCGGCGTTGCGGGCGCTCGCGGCCACCGCCTCGGCCAGGGGCAGGCGGCCCGTAAGCGAACCGATGCAGCCGCGCAGCTGGCCCCCGCGGCTGAGGGTGACGAAGACGCCGCGGGGCTCGGCCAGGGCGCCCTCGAGGCGCAGGCCCCGGGCGGCGGCCCGGGCCCGGATGGACGGCGGCTCCTGGCCCCGGGCGGCGGCCGCCACCGCCAGC
>JBHEPC010000077.1:0-2903 GCA_046260475.1 Candidatus Krumholzibacteriia bacterium
TCCCCGCCCAGCACGGTCAGGTCCGCCCGGTAGCCTTTGCGCACCATGCCCAGCTCGTCCTCCATGAACGCCGCGTAGGCCCCTTCCCGCGTGTAGGTCCGCAGCGCGGTGAGCCCGTCCAACCGCTCCTGCGGCTGCCACCCGCCCAAGGGCGTGCCGTCCGGGTGCTGCCGCGTACGCGCCGAGTACAGGCCGGCCAGTGCGCTGACCCGCTCGACCGGGAAGTCGGTGCCCGCGCACACATGGGCGCCGCTCTCGACCAGCGAGCGCCAGGCGTAGGCCCCCGCCAGCCGCTCTTCGCCCAGCCGCTCGCCAGCCCAGTCCATGTCGCTGGTGCAGTGGACCGGCTGCATGGCGGCGATCACGCCCAGTTCGGCGAAGCGCGGGATGTCCGCCGGGGCGAGGATCTGGGCGTGCTCGACGCGCCAGCGGCGGTCGCCCGGCGGCAGGGCGGCCAGGAGCTCGGCGTACAGGTCCAGCACCAGGCGGTTGGCCGCGTCGCCGATGGCGTGGGTGCCCACCTGGAAGCCGGCGGCCGACGCGCGCAGGACCACCTCGGCGAGGTGCCGGTGGGGGGTGACCGCCAAGCCGCGGTGGCCGGGCTGGTCGGCGTAGTCGTCCAGCAGCAGGGCGCCGCGGCTGCCCAGGGCGCCGTCGGCGTAGAGCTTGACCGAGCGCGCGGTCAGCATCCCGTCGCCCGTGCTCACGGGGCCGTGGACGAAGGCCGAGTCGAGGGTCGCCGGCTCGTCGCTGAGCATGCCGTAGTAGCGCAGCTTCAGGGCGCCGGTCTCCGCGAGCTCGCGGTAGAGGGCCAGCCCGTCCCAGGAGATGCCCGCATCGTGCACCGCCGTGATGCCGTGGGTCACGCAATGGTCCATGGCCAGGCCGATGCGGCGGCGGCGCTCGGCCGGGTCGGGGGCGGGGATCACCGCGGCCACCAGGTCGGCGGCGTTGTCGATGAGCACGCCGGTGGGCTCGCCCCCGGCGTCGCGCAGGATCTGGCCGCCGTCGGGGTCGGGGGTGTCGCGGGTCAGGCCCGCCGCGGCCAGGGCCGCGCTGTTGGCCCAGGCGGCGTGGCCGTCGACGCGGCGCAGGTAGGCCGGGCGGCCGCCGGTGACCGCGTCCAGCTGCTGCCGCGTGGGCCAAGCCTGGTCCGGCCAGTCGTTATGGTCCCAGCCGCGGCCCTCGAGCCAGGCGTCGCCGGGGGCGGCGGCCATGGCGGCGGCGACCCGGCGGGCGCACTCCTCGGCCGAGCCCGCGTCCACCAGGTCGATCTGCGCCAGGGCCTTGCCCAGCCCGTAGAGGTGGGCGTGGCTGTCGCAGAAGCCGGGCACCACCACGGCCCCGGCCAGGTTCACCACCTCGGTGTCCGGGCCGCGCAGGGCCAAGGCCGCGGCGTCGTCGCCCACCGCTACGATGCGCCCGGCGCGCACGGCCACCGCCGTGGCGTCCTGCGGGCCCTCGTCGTCCAAGGTCAGCACCCGGCCCCCGTGCAGGACCAGGTCGGCGGGCGACTGGACGCCCGAGCAGGCGGCCAACAGGACGCAGGCGGACAGCAGCGGCAGCAGGCGGCGCATGGGGATCCTCCGGGTCGGGGAAAGCTCGGGACAGGGACCGGCCGATGGCCTAGATTACCCCAGAACCCGCGACGGTGGAACCCGCCATCAGGAGTGGCCCGATGCTGCACCACCCGGCCGACGGGGAGCGCGAGGACTTCCCCCTGCGCCTGCGCCTGACCCTGGAGGACCCGGAGCGGCCCTGGCCGCCCATCGACCCCCCCGGCTGGGTTGTAGCCCGCGCCTACAACCGCCAGGACCCCGACGCGGTGCTGAAGATCTTCCTGGCCGCCCGCCGCGCCAACCTGGATTGGCTGCGCCGCCTGGAGGACCCGGCCTGGGAGAACACCTGCCCGCACCCCCGGCTGGGACCGATGCCCGCCCGCCGCCTGCTGCACGCCTGGTGCGGCCACGACGTTCTGCACCTGCGGCAGATGTTGCAGCGGCGCTGGTGGTTGCGGGAGCAGGCGGCCGGCCCGGGCGAGCTGGCCTACGCCGGGAGCTGGTAGGCGTGGCCCGCGGCGGGACCTTCGCCGACCGGGTGCTGGCGGCCGCCGCGGCGCTGCGGGACGAAACCTCGGCCCTGGCCTTCGGCGACCCGGTGACCCACGTCACCAACCCCCTGGACTACGCCTGGGACCTGCACGAGAGCTGGGTGCGCACCTGGGGCGCCTCGCCCCGGCGGGTGCTGTTCCTGGGCATGAACCCCGGCCCCTGGGGCATGGCCCAGACGGGCGTCCCCTTCGGCGAGGTGGCCGCCGTAAGGGACTGGCTGGGCCTGCGGGGCGAGGTGCGCCGCCCGGCCGGAGAGCACCCCCGGCGCCCGGTGCAGGGGCTGGACTGCCCCCGCAGCGAGGTCAGCGGCCGCCGCCTGTGGGGCCTCTTCGCCGCCCGCTTCGGCACGCCCGAGCGCTTCTTCGCCGAGCACTTCGTCCTGAACTACTGCCCCCTGGTGTTCATGGAACAGAGCGGCCGCAACCGTACCCCCGACAAGCTGCCGGCGGCCGAGAGGGCGCCCCTGTTCGCGGCCTGCGACCGGCGGCTGCGCGCGGTGGTCGAGCTTTACTCGCCCCGGTGGGTCGTCGGCGTGGGCGGCTTCGCCCGGGCCAAGCTGGCGGCGGTGCTGGACGGCACCCCGGGCGCCCCCCAGGTGGGGACGGTGCTGCACCCCAGCCCGGCCAGCCCGGCGGCCAATCGCGACTGGGCCGGCACCGCGCTGCGCCAGCTCGACGAGCTTGGCATCCGACTGGATGAAAACCTCGAAAAGAAGATTGGATGACCATGCGGGTCGTCTCCGTCAGCCGTCGCACCGATATCCCGGCTTTTTACAGCCAATGGCTGATAAAC